>NZ_JALNPN010000018.1:0-107663 GCF_024520835.1 Pantoea sp. Fr+CA_20 | reverse complement strand
CCGTCTGTCGCGAGGTGGCGTATATTACGCTTTCCTCCTTCAGAGTCAACTTCTTTTTCAGAAGTTTTTCTCCGGCGGCTCAGTTTCCTGAACCTCTCAACACCGCATTCCGTAAGCCGTTGTGCCGTGTCAGTGGAGGCGCATTATAGGGAAGCTTTCGCAGAGCGCAAGTGCAAATTTAAACTTTTTTGCTGTTCGTCTGAAATTTGCACAAAAGCGCTGTTTTACGCGTTTTTAATGTGCGAAGGCAGCTCGGCAAGACTCGCGATGACCCAGTCAGCCAGGGCCTCACCTTCAGCCGTAACCGGCTTACCGCTGCGCACTAATACCTTTTTACCCACGCCAGCGGCCTGAGCGGCCTGCATATCTTCCAGTTTGTCACCTACCATATAAGAAGCAGCCATATCGATGTGCAGCTCCTTTTGTGCTGACAGCAACATCCCTGGCTGAGGTTTACGGCAGTCACACTGCTGGCGAAATTCTTCAATTGTCGCATCGGGGAGATGCGGACAGAAATAGATACCATCAAGATCGATATCCCGATCGGCCAATGACCAGTCCATCCACTCGGTGAGCCGCATAAACTGATCTTCGCTAAACATACCGCGTGCAATGCCGGACTGGTTGGTTACGACCACCAGCGCAAAGCCCATCTTCTTTAACTGCTGTAATGCTTCAATGACGCCATCGATAAACTGGAAATTATCGATTTCATGGACATAGCCGTGATCAACATTGAGGGTGCCATCGCGATCGAGAAAAATGGCCGGGACTTGATTCGTCACGTAAAAACTCCTGCTATAAAAATTGCCGCTTAGTATCGCACGATTGCCATAAAAGGGAGAATGTCAGATTGAATCACTTCCATTGATTTAGACGTCTGGATGCCTTACCATCCATCCAGCTTATGCATGCTTTCATCTATGGAAGCACACCAGACCACGGACAATGCAAGACGATAATAAATAACGTAATGATTAAATTAGAAAATATCACCAAAGTGTTCCAGCAAGGTTCGCGTTCGATACAGGCTTTATCCAATGTCAGCCTGCATGTGCCTGCCGGACAAATCTATGGCGTCATCGGCGCATCCGGTGCCGGAAAAAGTACGCTGATTCGCTGCGTGAATCTGCTTGAACGCCCTACCTCAGGCCGGGTACTGGTTGACGGTGCGGATTTAACGGCGCTGAGTGAACGGCAGTTGACTCAGGCGCGTCGCCAGATTGGCATGATTTTTCAGCATTTTAACCTGATGAACTCCCGCACGGTATCTGGCAACGTTGCGCTGCCGTTAGAGCTGGGCAACCTCACCCGTGACGAGATTAAAAAGCGTGTGGCTGAACTGCTGGACCTGGTCGGTCTGGCTGATAAGCACGACGCCTGGCCAGCCAATCTTTCCGGTGGTCAGAAACAGCGTGTTGCCATTGCGCGTGCGCTGGCGAGCAACCCCAAGGTTCTGCTGTGCGATGAAGCCACCAGCGCGCTCGATCCAGCCACCACGCGTTCGATTCTTGAATTGCTCAAAGATATTAACCGTCGTCTCGGCCTGACCATTCTGTTGATTACGCATGAGATGGATGTCGTAAAGCGCATCTGCGATCAGGTCGCGGTGATCAGTCAAGGTGAGCTAATCGAAAAGGACAGCGTGAGCGAAGTCTTCTCGCATCCTAAAACGCCGCTGGCACAGCAGTTTATCCAGTCAACACTGCATCTGGATATTCCAGACGATTATCAACAGCGCCTGTCGCCTGAAGCCGGTCCTGAAAGCATGCCGTTGCTGCGTATGGAATTCACCGGGCAGTCCGTTGATGCACCTTTACTGTCTGAAGCCGCACGTCGTTTTAATATCAATAACAATATTATCAGTGCGCAGATGGATTACGCCGGCGGTGTGAAGTTCGGCATCATGCTGGCGGAAATTCACGGCAGTGAAAGTGATACACAAGCCGCTATTCAGTGGCTGCAAGAACATCATGTAAAAGTAGAGGTATTAGGTTATGTCTGAAGCGATGATTGCGTTGCTGGGGCGCGGCGTGTGGGAAACGTTGATGATGACCTTTGTCTCTGGCTTTTTCGGTTTCGTGCTGGGTTTACCGGTGGGCGTGCTGTTGTACGTTACTCGTCCAGGGCAGATTCTTGAAAACAAAGGCTTGTACCGGGTGCTGTCGGCGCTGGTCAACATCTTCCGCTCTATTCCTTTTATTATCCTGCTGGTATGGATGATTCCGTTTACCCGCATTATTGTCGGCACCTCAATCGGTCTGCAGGCCGCCATCGTGCCGCTGACTGTGGGCGCAGCCCCGTTTATTGCCCGTATGGTTGAAAACGCGCTGTTGGAACTTCCGACCGGATTGATTGAAGCCTCGCGCGCAATGGGCGCAACGCCGATGCAAATCGTCCGTAAAGTCCTGCTGCCTGAAGCGCTGCCCGGCCTGGTCAATGCTGCAACCATCACGCTGATTACGCTGGTTGGCTACTCTGCCATGGGTGGTGCAGTAGGCGCGGGCGGCCTGGGACAGATTGGCTACCAATATGGTTATATCGGATATAACGCGACGGTGATGAATACGGTATTAGTGTTATTAGTCGTTTTGGTGTATCTCATACAATTCTGTGGTGACCGCATCGTGCGTGCTGTGTCCCATAAATAAGCAAGCAATATCACTCTTAAGGAAAGGATATGTCTTTCAAATTTAAAAAAATTGCCGCTGTGGGTGCATTAATTGGCGCGATTGCGCTGGCAGGATGCGATCAAAAAGCTAAAGATCCAAACCACATTAAAGTGGGTGTGATCGTAGGCGCAGAGCAGCAGGTTGCAGAAGCTGCGGCCAAAGTTGCAAAAGACAAGTATGGCCTGGATGTTGAGCTGGTCACGTTTAACGACTACGTGCTGCCTAACGAAGCGTTGAGTAAAGGCGATATTGATGTGAACGCCTTCCAGCACAAACCGTATCTGGATCAACAAATCAAAGATCGCGGTTACAAGCTGGTATCCGTTGGTAATTCTTTTGTTTATCCGATTGCTGGCTACTCGAAAAAAATCAAATCACTTGATCAACTGCAGGATGGCGCACAGGTGGCGATTCCTAATGACCCAACCAATCTGGGTCGCTCGCTGCTTCTGCTGCAGAAAGTTGGCCTGATTAAGCTGAAAGACGGTGTGGGCCTGCTGCCAACCTCACTGGATATCGTTGAGAATCCAAAACACCTGAAAATTGTTGAGCTGGAAGCACCGCAGCTGCCACGTTCACTGGACGATCAGCAAATTGCGCTGGCGGTGATCAATACCACTTACGCCAGCCAGATTGGCCTGACGCCGGCGAAAGATGGCATCTTTGTTGAAGACAAAGACTCACCTTACGTCAACCTGATTGTGGCACGTGAAGACAACAAAGACGCGGAAAACGTGAAGAAATTCGTTCAGGCTTATCAGTCTGACGAAGTCGCGGACGCCGCGAATAAAGTCTTTAACGGCGGCGCGGTTAAAGGCTGGTAATCCCGTCTGACATCTTCCCTCAGGGCGGCTTTTAGCCGCCCTTTCTGTTATTGCGCTTTGCTGACTTGTTATTTATCCGTGTCCTTGTTTCAATAACGCCACTTTTTGAAACTTGAGGATGTTGCCATGCGTTTTTTACCGCTCTGCTTGTTAGCATTGATGCTGACAGGGTGTGTTCGAGAGTACCACCCAATAAGCAGCGCACCTTCTCAGCCGCAGCAACCCAGCGAACCGACACGTAAGCCAACGTATCGACCCGCGCCTGTTAAGGTTTATACCGACGCTGCCGATCTGGTGAGCAAACCCTTCCGCGATCTGGGCGAAGTGTCCGCTGAAGATTGCCAGGTAAGCAACCAGAGTTCGCCCCCCAATATCGCTACCGCACGTAAACGTATGCAAATCAAAGCGTCACAGATGAAAGCCAATGCTGTGCTGCTGCATAAATGTGAAATCGTCAGCAGCACGCCAGGCTGCTACCGTCAGGCTGTTTGTCAGGGATCGGCGCTGAAAGTCACCAGTCAATGAGTGAATTCGCCTTTGCGCAAATCGGCGTGATCCATTCACCCTGGAAAGAGAAGTTCGCCGTGCCGCGCCAGCCGGGGCTGATTCAGGATGGCGGCGGCGAACTGCATCTTTTGCCGCCTTACAATCAGGCGGATGCGGTGCGCGGCCTGGAAGACTTCAGCCATCTCTGGATACTGTTCGTTTTTCATCAGACCATGGACGGTGGCTGGCGTCCTACTGTGCGGCCGCCGCGCCTGGGCGGTAACGCCCGCATGGGCGTTTTTGCCACACGATCCACCTTTCGCCCCAACCCTGTTGGCATGTCGCTGGTTGAGCTCAAAGGCATTCGCTGCGAGAAACAACAGGTCATTCTGCAGTTGGGCAGTCTGGATTTGGTAGACGGTACACCGGTTGTCGATATCAAACCCTACCTGCCTTTTGCCGAAGCCCTGCCCCAGGCTCGTGCAGGTTTTGCCCAGTCCGCGCCGGAAAGCACCATGCCGGTCCGGTTTTCACCGCACGCCCAGCAGCAACTGCAACAACACGGCCGCTATCCCCATCTGGCGAGATTTATCAGCGAAGTACTCGCTCAGGATCCGCGGCCCGCTTACCGTAAAGGTGAAACCCAGGACAGGGAATATGCCGCCTGGCTACTGGAGTTTAATGTGCGCTGGCGCATTGATGAGGCAGGGACAGAAGTCGTGGCTATCGATCCGCGTTAAAACCCGCTTTTTAGCCAGTGATCTCACTGGTACACTAGCCGCCAGCAAATTTTTGTCTGTGAATTTCCGATCAACTGGAATCGTAATCAATGCGTACTACTCAATATCTGCTCTCTACTCAGAAAGAGACACCTTCTGACGCGGAAGTGATCAGCCATCAGCTGATGCTGCGTGCCGGAATGATCCGTAAACTGGCTTCGGGTTTATATACCTGGCTGCCAACCGGTCTGCGCGTATTAAAAAAAGTCGAAAACATCGTTCGTGAAGAAATGAACAACGCCGGTGCCATTGAGATTTCAATGCCTGTGGTCCAACCCGCAGACCTGTGGCAAGAGAGCGGGCGCTGGGAGCAGTACGGCCCAGAATTACTGCGTGTTGCGGATCGCCACGAGCGTCCGTTTGTGCTCGGCCCGACGCATGAAGAAGTGATTACCGATCTGATTCGCAATGAGCTGAGCTCATATAAGCAGCTGCCGCTGAATCTGTATCAAATCCAGACCAAATTCCGTGATGAAGTGCGCCCGCGCTTTGGCGTGATGCGCTCGCGTGAATTCATCATGAAAGATGCTTACTCTTTCCATACGACCCAGGAATCGCTGCAGGAAACCTATGACGCGATGTACCGCGCCTACAGCCAAATTTTCAGCCGTATGGGCCTGGATTTCCGCGCGGTGCAGGCTGATACCGGTTCGATTGGTGGAAGCGCGTCTCACGAATTCCAGGTACTGGCACAAAGTGGTGAAGATGATGTGATTTTCTCCACGGAGTCTGACTTCGCTGCCAACATTGAACTGGCTGAAGCCGTCGCGCCAGCTGGCGATCGTCCTGCGCCTGCAGAAGAGATGCGCCAGATCGATACGCCGAATGCCAAAACCATCGCAGAACTGGTGAGTCAGTTCCAGCTGCCGATTGAGAAAACCGTGAAAACCCTGATGGTTAAGGGCGCAGAAGAAAGCGGTCACGCATTGGTTGCGTTACTGGTTCGCGGCGATCACGAGCTGAATGAAATCAAGGCAGAAAAATCACCGCTTGTCGCTTCTCCCCTGACGTTCGCGACAGAAGACGAGATCCGCGCAGCGGTCGGTGCAGGTCCAGGCTCGCTCGGCCCGGTCGGGCTGAATATGCCGGTTATTGCCGACCGTACGGTGGCGAAGATGAGCGATTTCAGCGCCGGTGCCAACATTGATGGTAAACATTATTTCGGCATCAACTGGGAACGCGATCTTCCTATGGCGCAGGTGGCCGATATCCGCAACGTTGTGGAAGGCGACCTTAGCCCGGACGGCAAAGGCACATTGCAGATTAAACGCGGTATCGAAGTCGGCCATATTTTTCAGCTGGGCACCAAGTACTCCGAAGCGATGAAAGCCTCTGTACAGGGTGAAGATGGTCGTAACCAGGTCATGACCATGGGCTGTTACGGTATCGGTATTACCCGTGTCGTTGCGGCGGCCATCGAGCAAAACCATGACGATCGCGGCATCATCTGGCCTGCAGCACTGGCACCTTTTGAGGTGGCGATTCTGCCCATGAACATGCAGAAATCGTTCCGCGTGAAAGAGTTAGCAGAAGAGCTGTACAACACGCTGCGCGCCAAAGGCGTAGAAGTGATTCTGGACGATCGTAAAGAGCGTCCGGGTGTGATGTTTGCCGATATGGAACTGATTGGCGTACCGCACACCATCGTGATTGGCGACCGCAATCTTGATAACCACGAGATTGAGTATAAAGCCCGTCGTGCCGGTGAGAAACAGATGATCAAGCAGGATGAGATTGTCGGGTTTCTGCTTAACGCACTGAATAAGTAACCTGCCTCAAAACGCCCCTTCATGGGGCGTTTTTATTCCCCGCTGAATAACGCCCTGCTCTGTAGTTTATTTACGCTTCCAGAACCCACAGACACGTATTGCGGTTATTGAGTCCCGCGCGCATAAGCATCTAAGCGTTATTGCACCTTGCCGCGCAGCGCTTTGGTACTACTGCGACGCGACTTGCCTTCCAGCCTGCGCTCTTTCGAAGCGCGCGTAGGCCGCGTTGACCGCCGGACTTTCTCTACCGTGGTAAGCTCACGAATCAGGTTGATCAGCCGCTGCAGTGCCGCTTCCCGGTTCATCTCCTGACTACGGTATTCCTGCGCCTTAATGATGACGGTTCCCTCACCCGTAATTAAATGATGGCTGGCGTTTAACAGCCGCTCTTTATAGAACGGTGGCAAGGACGAGGCGGCAATGTCAAAACGCAGATGAATGGCGGTGCTGGTTTTATTCACATGCTGACCGCCGGAACCCTGCGCCCGAATGGCCGTCAGCTCAATTTCACTGTCCGGCAGCTCCACGTTACGTGACAGCATAATCATCTGCCACCTGCCTGCGTCCAATTCGTGTGTTTTTGTCCTGGGCTGTTCATCAACTTAACCTTTCGTGCTTTATCCTGAGTCGTCTGATACTGCATAGCCAGCTACTTTAGCAGTGATTTGCGCGTTGTTCCTGCTTTTGCCTGGCTGATTTTCTGGAAATGCCTGTGATATAGTCGCTAATCAACCAGGGTATTTATGCTCTGCTGAGGAGGTGCCTGTGCAAAAATATTGTGAGTTAGTTCGCCAAAAATATGCCGAAATCGGCAGCGGGGATCTGGGATATGTACCCGATGCGATAGGCTGCGCCTTAAAAGCGCTTGATGATATTGCCGCGAATGCTGCGCTAAATGCTTCTCTCAGGGAACAGGCGGCCTACGCCGCCGCAAACTTATTGGTGAGCGACTATGTTGATGAATGAAGCTTATAAACCCATCAATTGCGATGACTACGATAATCTGGAACTCGCCTGCCAAAAAAACTGGATGCTGACGCTGGAGTTGAAAGATGGCGAACAGCTCAAGGCCAAGGCCAGGGATATTCTTTCACGTAAAAACGTTGAGTACCTGGCGATTGATCTTTCCGGTGAAACACGCGAGCTACGTCTCGACCACATTGCCAGCTTTAGCCATCCTGAACTTGGCACCGTTGTTGTCAGCGAAGAGTAATTCACTTCCCGTCGGGCGGGATGCACTCCCGCCCATCTCATCAAGGTTTTAACGCACTGTAGTACGCGGCTAAATTCGCCATATCGTCATCACTTAAGCCTGCGACAAACGCCTTCATCACTTCAGCCTGACCGCCGCTTCGTTCCCCTTTTTTATACGCCTGTAACGCATGATTAAGATAAGCGGCATTTTGCCCGGCCAGATTAGGATAAAGGGGCGCGGTCGCTTTCCCCTGTGCCCCGTGGCAGGCCATGCAGGCGGCCGAACGTTGTTCGCCCGCTTTCACATCGCCTGCGGCGTGGGCCGGTAAGACGGTTAGCAGCAGCAAGGCTGCTAGTCGTTGTATCATCACGGCGCTCCCGTCGTTTTCTGCCAGTTGACTTGCCAGCCATGGGCATCCTGACTTGCGCCCTCACGGGTAATAAACAGCCCGGGCGCGCTAATCAGTGTCTGATTAAAATAAATTAATGGAATGCGTGTACGCTGCCAGGGGGGAATATTCAGCATCTGCCAGATTTTCTTTATGTCACGTCCCCCTGTGCGATTCACAATATGAACATAGCCTGTTGCGTAAAACCGCACGAATACCTGCTCCTCCGGCTGTGGACAGCGAAGCGTACTCACGTTTTTTTCGGACGTGAGTACGCCCAGGTTCTGCGGTAAAACCAGGGGCTGATTGAGGTCAGGCCATGCCATTTCACAGTCGGTTAAGGACGCGCTGAGAGGCAAGCGGTAAAGCTGCTGGCGGTAGCGACGGATCTCGTGGTTCCCTAACGTTAACCGCGGCTGGGCATCCTCCCGGCAGAGCATGACGTCCTGGCGAATACGGCGTAATGCTTCCCGCGAGGGCATCTTCTCACCCTGTCTGGCCAGCCAGCGACGCAACAGGGCATTCCCTTTCGCCTCACTCATGGTCAGTAACGGCGTAAAGCACAGGCTACCGTCGGGTTGTATTAGCTCGCTGAGTTGCCCGGCCAGCAATTCATCCAGGAGTTGCTCCTGCTCACCACACAAGGCGGCACTGCGTGCCGTCGCCTCGGCAAAATGCGGCCAGCGGCTCAGTACCGCAGGTAATAGCTGCTGACGTAAAAAGTTGCGGTCATAACGCAGAACCTGATTACTTTCATCCTCGACCCAGGTCAGTTGGTGCGCGTCGGCATACTGCTCCAGGCTCAGGCGGGAATGGTGTAGCAGTGGTCTTAATAAGGGATGTCCGGCAAGCGTGGTCAGCATCGGCATGGCCGCCAGGCCCGCCGGGCCGCTGCCGCGCTTCAGCGCCAGGAGCAGCGTTTCACACTGATCGTCCAGATGCTGCGCAGTCAGCAGCTTTTCATCCCCGTGGAGTGCCTGGCTCAGTGCCTGATAACGCGCCTGACGCGCCGCCGCTTCGATACCCTGTCCCTTCTCCGCGATCTGCACACGCAGAACGTCACAGGGGATCTGCCACTGTTCGCACACATTCAGGCAGTGCGCTGCCCAGTCATCGGCATTCCGGCTGAGGCCATGGTGCACATGCAGCGCACGTAGCCGGGATAACGGATGACGTTGCTGCCAGGCCCGAAGCTGATGCAGCAGGACGGTCGAATCCAGGCCACCGCTAAAGGCCACGACCAGCGCGTCACGCTCATTCAGCAGTGCGTCGAAATCAGACATGATGTCAATCCATGAGACGGCTAGCGGTGTAGCCATAAAGTCGCTATTTTACGCTTGATAGAGTTCCAGCGGCAAACCATCCGGATCGGCAAAGAACGTACAGGGTTTACCGGTCAGCGCATCGATGCGAATCGGTTCACATGCTACGCCCTGGCTCGCCAGATAATCTGCCGCGGCCTCGACATCCGGTACGCTAAAGGCCAGATGACGTAAGCCGCAGGCTTCCGGTTGACTGACGCGGGCAGGCGGCGTCGGAAAAGAAAACAGCTCAATCGTATACTGGCCGTTCAATGCCAGATCCCCTTTCCAGGAATCACGCGCTTCACGGTAGTGCTCGCTTTGCAATTCAAAGCCCAGAATGTCGCAGTAAAAAGCTTTACTGCGCGGGTAGTCAGACGCAATGATGGCGATGTGATGGATGTGCGTTAGCTGCAGCATGTTTGCTCCCTGTTAAACATTGATATCCTGGTATTCAGCCTGTTTCAGCACACGAACCCGATACTCACCCTCTTCGGTTAAGGTCGCGCCGTGAATATCTGTCTCAAAGCCGGGATAGTGGCGTCCAATGCTACACAGCATTAACAGGAAGTCGAGTACGGCGCGGCTTTGTTCTGTAATCATTTCACCGGGCATTACCAGCGGGACACCGGGAGGATAAGGCAGGATCATGTTGGCGGAGATGCGGCCCACCAGCGCATTGATGCTCACCGTTTCAATATTGCCTTTGACCTGCTGCTGAAAAGCCTGATGCGGCGTCATTTTCATTTCGGGTAAGACATCAAACGCTTTCAACATGAGCCTGGGTAGATCATGTTGCTGGATGAGACGATGAATCCCCTGCGCCAGCGTCTGAATACGCATGTTACGGTAAAAATCAGGATCTTCCGCATAGAGATCCGGCAACATATTTTTGACCCGAAGATTGAGATCGTAGGCGCGCTTAAATTCCGTTAATCCCCGCAGCACGCTCATCGCTTTGGTTTTATCGATGCCGATGCTGAAGAGGAACAGCAGATTGTAAGGGCCGGTTTTTTCAACCACAATCCCGCGCTCATCCAAAAATTTTGCCACCAGCGCGGCCGGAATCCCCTCTTCTGCCATCTCGCCCAGCTCGCTCATGCCCGGTGTCAGAATGGTCACTTTGATCGGATCAAGGTACATATGATCGCGATCGGCCTGGGTAAATCCATGCCAGTCTTCTTCCCCCGGCTGGATCGGCCAGCACTGGGCTTCATCGACGTGTTCAGGCTGCCAGATATCAAAAAACCAGCTGTCGCACTCCTCTCGCAACCGCTGTATCTCGCGACGAAAGTGCAGTGCGCGTTCCACTGAGCGATTGATAAGCCTTTTACCCGGATTCCCCCGCAGCATCGCCGCCGCCGTCTCAATGGATGAAACGATGGCATAGTTGGGTGAGGTGGTGGTGTGCATCATATAGGCTTCATTAAACGTCTGCTCGTCATACTCGCCTTTAATATGAATCAGCGACGCCTGAGAAAACGCTGCCAGCAGTTTATGCGTGGACTGGGTTTCATAAAAGACTTTACCCGGCACCCGCTCGCCACTCATGCCGCTTTTTCCCTCATAGATAGGATGGAAGTTGGTATAAGGAACCCAGGCAGAATCAAAGTGGATCGACGGCACGTCCAGCGTTTGTTTGATGTATTGCGTGTTGTAGAGCAAACCATCATAGGTCGAGTTGGTGATCACCGCATGGACCGGCCAGCTTGCGCGCGGCGTGGCGGCGACCTTCTGCTCGATGCTGGCACGGGTGAATTCTTTTTGCGGAATCCCGCCCAGAATGCCTAATGCGTTGCGTGTCGGTTTCAGCCAGACAGGGATCAAATCGCTCATCATCAACAGGTGGGTGAGCGATTTATGGCAGTTGCGATCCACCAGTATGGTGCTGCCTGCCGGTGCCGCATACATCCCCACGATCTTATTCGAGGTCGAGGTACCGTTAGTCACCATATAACTTTGTTCTGCACCAAAGGTTCTGGCGATGTACTCCTCAGCGTCGAGATGCGGCCCGGTATGATCAAGCAGCGAGCCCAGTTCCGTTACCGAAATGGAGATATCGGACTTCAGCGTATTAGCGCCAAAAAAGTCATAGAACAAACAGCCGACCGGGCTTTTCTGGAAGGCGGTGCCGGCCATATGGCCTGGCGTACAGAAGGTGTACTTCCCCTCTTTCACATAGGTAAACAACGCTTTGGTTAACG
Source organism: Pantoea sp. Fr+CA_20 (assembly GCF_024520835.1). Taxonomy (NCBI): domain Bacteria; kingdom Pseudomonadati; phylum Pseudomonadota; class Gammaproteobacteria; order Enterobacterales; family Erwiniaceae; genus Pantoea; species Pantoea sp. Fr+CA_20. The sequence continues at coordinate 96,045 of NZ_JALNPN010000018.1, read as the reverse complement.
GCGGTGTAATGTTGTCGAGGTAGTCATCCGTGTACTGGCGAATGTGTAAGGCGATATCCTCGGCGGCATTCAGCGCGTACTCAAAGAAATGCAGGGGCAAACGCATTTCGTTGATGCTGATATCCATCTGAGAATGGGTATTGATAAAGGCATACAGCGGCAGATGTTCATTGAGCTGATTAATTTCGCCGCACAGCTCCGGGCTGTTGTGCTCATCCCAGTCAAAAATGACACCGCTGATTCGGGGATTGTGCTCAATGAGCTTGAGCAAATCGTCATGATTTTTGGGATGGATAAGTTGAAAACCTTGCTGACTCAGTGCGACTTCCAGCTCGCGTAAGGGTTCATCTTTGAAAAACACGCCGTGCGCGCCCATGATCGCCAGAATATTCAATGCACATCTCCCTGATTGTTGAGGCATTGAGTAAGCATAGCGAATCATACCGCTATACTGCAGTCAGATTAGTGGCATAAAAAAAGCGGACCGAAGTCCGCTTTAGCGCTTGATGAGGCTGAATCAGGCGTAACCGTAGCTCATCAGCCGTTGATAACGGCGATCTAACAGTTCTTCGGTGCTGAGTCCTTCCAGATCGGCCAGATCGGCCAACAGTTGCTTTTTCAGCGACTGTGCCATTTCAACCGGGTGACGATGTGCACCGCCCAGTGGCTCAGGGATAACCGAATCAATCAGCTTCAGCTCTTTCAGACGCGGAGCGGTAATGCCCATTGCTTCTGCAGCCAGTGGCGCTTTATCGGCGCTTTTCCACAGAATTGAGGCACAGCCTTCCGGAGAGATGACAGAATACGTGCTGTACTGGAGCATGTTAACTTTGTCACCAACACCAATCGCCAGCGCGCCACCTGAACCGCCTTCACCGATGACCGTACAAATCACCGGCACTTTCAGACCTGACATTTCCCGCAGATTACGGGCAATCGCTTCAGACTGACCGCGCTCTTCCGCGCCGACACCGGGATAAGCACCCGGCGTATCGATAAAGGTGAGGATAGGCATCTTAAAGCGTTCAGCCATTTCCATCAGGCGCAGCGCTTTGCGATAGCCTTCTGGTGCTGGCATACCAAAATTACGGCGAATCTTCTCTTTGGTTTCACGTCCTTTCTGGTGACCAATGATCATGACCGGGCGACCATCGAGTCGCGCAATCCCGCCCACAATGGCTTTGTCATCCGCATAAGCACGGTCACCCGCCAGCTCATCGAAATCGTCAAAGGCATTGCGCACGTAATCAAAGGTATAAGGACGTAATGGATGACGTGCCAGTTGCGCAATCTGCCATGCGCCCAAATCGGCGAAGATTTTACGGGTCAGCTCAACGCTTTTCTCGCGCAGTCGCTTCACTTCTTCGTCGAGATTGACGTGTTTATCGTCCTGACGACCAATCGAGGTAAGCGAATCAATTTTCGCTTCCAGTTCTGCAATTGGCTGTTCAAAATCCAGGTAATTAAGACTCATAATGTTCCTGTTTTAGTCAAACTCCAGTTCCACCTGCTCCGACCCAATTAACGACCGCAAATCGTTGAGTAAACGATCGCTGGGCGAAATTCGCCACGCTGCACCAAAGCGTAGCTTCGCTCGCGCGTCGGCTCTCTGATAGTAGAGATGCACCGGAATTGTCCCTGAACGATGAGGTTCCAGGGACTGACGGAGTCGGTTTAATAGCTGGTCATCAATTTGCCTGTCCGTCAGCGAGATAGCAAGTCCACGCGCGTATTTTTCGCGCGCTTCGTCGATGTCCATGACTTCCCGGGCGGTCATTTTAAGCCCACCGCTGAAGTCATCAAAGCTGACCTGTCCGCTAACGATCAGGATACGGTCTTTCTCCAGCAGTTGCTGGTATTTATCTAACGCATCGGTAAATAACATGACTTCGAGACGACCAGAGCGATCGTCAAGTGTACAAATACCAATTCGGTTGCCGCGTTTGGTCACCATTACACGCGCCGCAATCACCAGACCTGCCGCGACGGTAATCTTACCACGATCGGTAGGATGCATATCTTTCAAACGCATCCCGCCAACGTAACGCTCAATTTCTTTTAAATACTGGTTAATGGGATGGCCGGTAAGATACAACCCAAGGGTTTCTCGCTCACCATCCAACTGCACCTGTTCTGGCCAGGGCGTAACGCTGGCATAAGACTGTTCGACCTGTTCAGGCTCGTCGGCCAGCACGCCAAACATATCCGCCTGGCCGATGGCTTCGGCTTTCGCATGTTGATCCGCCGCTTTCAGCGCATCGTTCAGCGCACTCATCAAGGCAGCACGATGCGGACCCAGACGATCAAAGGCACCGGACATGATCAGCTTTTCCATAACCCGACGGTTGATCTTTTTGGTGTCGGTGCGCGCGCACAGATCGAACAGTTCACGGAAGTAACCACCCTCATTACGCGCATCAATGATCGCTTCGATCGGGCCTTCACCCACGCCTTTAATCGCGCCAATGCCGTAAACGATCTCGCCTTCATCGTTCACGTGGAACTGATACAGCCCTGAGTTGATATCCGGCGGCAAGACCTTCAGCCCCATGCGCCAGCATTCGTCCACCAGGCCAACCACTTTTTCGGTGTTGTCCATATCGGCCGTCATTACCGCCGCCATAAACTCAGCCGGGTAATGCGCTTTCAGCCACAGCGTTTGGTAGGACACCAGCGCATAAGCAGCCGAGTGCGATTTGTTAAAACCGTATCCAGCAAATTTCTCTACCAGATCGAAGATTTTCATCGACAGTTCACCGTCGATGCCCATCGTTTCCGCGCCGTCTTTAAATATTGAGCGCTGCTCAGCCATCTCTTCGGGTTTCTTTTTACCCATGGCGCGTCGCAGCATATCCGCCCCGCCAAGCGTATAGCCTGACAGGACCTGGGCGATCTGCATGACCTGTTCCTGGTAAAGGATGATGCCATAGGTTGGCTCAAGCACCGGCTTCAGGCTTTCATGCTGCCACTGGATATCAGGATAGGAGATGGCTTCACGACCATGCTTACGGTCGATAAAGTTGTCCACCATCCCCGACTGCAACGGGCCAGGGCGGAACAGCGCCACCAGAGCGATCATATCTTCGAAGCAGTCAGGTTTCAGGCGCTTAATCAGATCTTTCATGCCGCGCGATTCAAGCTGGAAGACCGCCGTGGTCTCCGCGCGCTGCAGCATATCAAAGCTCTTTTTGTCTTCCAGCGGGATGGTGGCGATATCAATCGGCGGCAGACCCTGCTTTTCACGGCGCGGGTTAATCATCTTCAGCGCCCAGTCAATAATGGTGAGCGTGCGTAGTCCCAGGAAGTCGAACTTCACCAGACCGGCATATTCCACATCATTTTTATCGAACTGCGTAACCGGATACTGTCCGTTTTCATCACAATAAAGCGGCGCAAAATCGGTGATTTTCGTTGGCGCGATAACCACACCGCCCGCATGTTTACCGGCGTTGCGCGTTACCCCTTCCAGCTTGCGCGCCATATCGATCAGCGCTTTGACCTCTTCATCTGCCTCATAGATTTCCGGCAGTTGCGGTTCCGCAGCAAAGGCTTTTTCCAGCGTCATGCCGGGATCGGGCGGCACCAGTTTTGAAATACGATCGACGAAACCATAAGGATGGCCCAGTACGCGACCGACATCCCGAATCACCGCTTTCGCCGCCATCGTTCCGAAGGTAATGATCTGGGACACGGCTTCGCGGCCGTACATGTCGGCAACGTGTTCAATTACCTGGTCGCGTTTTTCCATGCAGAAATCGACGTCGAAGTCGGGCATGGAGACACGTTCCGGGTTCAGGAAGCGTTCGAACAGCAGGTCAAACTCCAGCGGATCAAGATCGGTGATCTTGAGTGCATAGGCCACCAACGATCCCGCACCTGAACCACGTCCCGGACCGACCGGCACGCCATTGTCTTTGGACCACTGGATAAATTCCATCACGATCAGGAAGTAGCCCGGAAAACCCATCTGGTTGATGACGTTAAGCTCGACATCAAGACGCTCGTCGTATTCTGGACGCTTCTCTGCGCGCTCGGCTTCGTCAGGGAACAGCATCGCCAGACGCTCTTCCAGCCCTTCCCGTGATTTCACCACCAGAAAGTCTTCGGTGGTCATATCGCCGGTAGGGAACTGAGGCAGGAAGTACTCACCCAGTCGTACCGTCACATTACAACGCTTAGCAATCTCTACGCTGTTTTCCAGCGCTTCCGGGATGTCTGCGAACAACTCACACATCTCTTCTTCACTGCGCATATATTGCTGAGGGCTGTAGTTGCGCGGACGCTTAGGATCGTCGAGCGTGTAACCATCATGAATGGCAACCCGGATCTCATGGGCATCGAAATCTTCTTCATTGATGAAGCAGACTTCGTTAGTGGCAACAACCGGGATTCCTTCTGCAATCGCCAGCTCAACCGCCGCATGCAGGTAGCTCTCTTCGTCAGGACGACCGGTACGGATCAACTCCAGGAAGTAGCGATCGGCAAAGTGTTGCTGGTAGAAAGCCAGGCAGTCCGCAACCAAGGTACTGTTACCGCGCAGCAGGCTACGGCCCACATCCCCGCGTCGCCCGCCTGACAGCAGAATCAGTCCTTCCTGCAGTTCAGCCAGCCAGTCGCGATCGATAATGGGGCCGGCAATACCGTATCCCCGTTGGTAAGCACGAGAGATCAGCAGCGTCAGATTTTGATAGCCGGTGTTATTGGTCGCCAGCACGGTAATCTGGGTCAGTTCATCGCCCATTAACTCGCTGGCAACGTTAAAATCTGCCCCGATAATTGGTTTAACCCCTGCGCTATGCGCACCACCGTAAAATTTCACCAGACCGCAAAGGTTGGTGAAGTCGGTAATCGCAATGGCTGGCATACCCAGCGCAGCCGCTTTCTTAACCAACGGCCCGGTTTTCGCCAGACCGTCGACCATTGAATAGTCGCTGTGAACGCGCAGATGTATAAAACGAGGTTCGGCCATATCAGTTTCCGGTTAAAACAAGGTCGGATTAGCGCAGCGTGGTCAGGCTGCTCGCCAGCACGTCGGCATCAATCAGCGCATTGCGCACAGGCGCAAAGCTGCGCCGATGATGAGGTGTCGCACCGTACTGCGTTAACTTTTCCCTATGTAACGCCGTAGGATAACCTTTATGTTGCGCGAAACCATACTGGGGAAACAACAAATCGAGTTCTGCCATTTCGCGATCGCGCGTGACTTTGGCAATGATGGACGCGGCACTGATTTCGGCAACCAGGCTATCCCCTTTTACCACGGCCAGAGAAGGCATCGGTAACGCCGGGCAGCGATTGCCGTCAATCAGCACAAAGTCTGGCGTGAGCGGCAAGCCAGCCACCGCGCGCTGCATTGCCAGCATGGTGGCATGCAGAATATTAAGACGGTCGATCTCTTCTGGATCTGCGCGCCCCAGGCTCCAGGCGAGCGCTTTCTCTTTGATCTGATCAAACAGCGCCAGGCGGCGTTTTTCGGACAGTTTTTTGGAGTCCGCCAGACCGGGGATCGGGTTGGCGGGATCGAGGATCACGGCGGCGGTCACCACCGCGCCCACTAATGGCCCGCGGCCCACTTCATCCACACCGGCAATGCACCGGGCAGCAGGATAGATAAAATCAGCCATTGGCGAGCTCCAGCACCGCATCTGCGGCTTGTTCATCGGCGTTCCAGCGAATCTGCTGATGCAGTTCGTAAAAAGTATGCAGCAGCGTTTCACGTTCGCTACTGGCGTGCAGCAACGGGTCCAGCGCGGCTGACAGCGCTTCAGGCTGACATTCATCCTGCAACAGCTCTTTGACCAACTCACGCCCGGCCAACAGGTTTGGCAACGAAACGTAGTCAGTCTTGACCAGTCGCTTAGCCAGCCAGAAGGTGAACGGCTTCATGCGGTAGCCGACAACCATCGGACATTTTGCCAGCATGCACTCAAGCGCGGCCGTGCCAGACGCCAGCAGTGCAGCATCACTGGCCACCATCGCTTCCCGTCCCTGTCCATCCAGCAGATGCATTGGCAGCTCAGGCGCAACCTCCGCTTTGATTTTTTCAAACTGCTCGCGGCGCTTAGCGTTGACCAGGGGCACAACAATTTCCAGCGACGGATAATGTTGGCGCAGCCGTTGCGCCGTTTTGAGGAAGTCTGCACTGAGCATTTCGACTTCGGCACCGCGACTGCCCGGCAGCAACGCAAGGCAGAGCGCCTCCTCATCTATGCCCAGATGACGGCGCGCCGCTGATTTATCGGGCTGTAGCGGCATGGCATCGGCCATCGTGTGTCCAATAAAGCGACAGGGGACGTCAAAACGGTCGTAAAAGGCTTTTTCAAAAGGCAGAAACGCCAGCACCAGATCGGTGTTGCGACCAATTTTAAACACACGTTTTTGCCGCCAGGCCCAGACAGAGGGACTCACGTAATGAATGGTGCGAATACCAGCGCGTTTGAGGTTGCCTTCCAGCGTGATGTTAAAATCCGGCGCATCTATCCCAACAAATACGTCAGGTTTGAGCGAGATAAAGCGCTGGGTCAAATCGCGGCGAATCGTCAATAAACGCCGTAACCGCCCCAGCACCTCAACAATGCCCATTACCGCCAGTTCTTCCATCTCGTACCAGGCTTCACAGCCTTCGGCCTGCATCAACGGGCCAGCGACACCGACAAAGCGGGCATCAGGATGACGGGCTTTTAAAGCCCGAATCAGGCCTGCGCCAAGAATGTCGCCAGAGGTTTCTCCGGCGACCAGGGCTATCGTAAGGGGACGCGCTGACATGAATTAGCGAATTAATCCACGTGTTGAGCGGGCAAAGAAATCAAAGAAAGGCTGCACTTCGCTGTGCTGCTGAGCAATCGCTTCGATTTCCGGTTTGACTTCATCCAGCGTTCTGCCGCTGCGATAAAGTAACTTGTAGGCGTTGCGGATAGCGTGCAGTGCTTCTTTGCTGAAGCCACGGCGCTTCAGGCCTTCAATGTTGATACCGAATGGCGTGGCATGGTTGCCTTGCGCAATCACATACGGAGGGACATCCTGAACAACGCCTGAACAACCGCCGATCATGACATGTGAACCAATAGTGCACCACTGATGCACCGCCGTCATGCCGCCAATGATAGCGAAATCATCCACAGTGACATGCCCACCCAGGGTCGCGTTATTGGCAAAAATACAGCGGTTACCCACCACGCAGTCATGGGCGATATGGGCATTCACCATAAACAGGTTATCGCTACCAATGGTCGTGGTGTTAATACCCTGCGCCGTACCGCGATGAATCGTCACGCTTTCACGGATGCGATTACGGTCGCCAATATCAACCCGGGTAGGTTCACCCGCGTATTTCAAATCCTGATTCACTTCGCCAATCGATGCGAACTGATAGATCTGATTGTCTTTGCCGATACGCGTATGGCCATTCACCACCACGTGTGACTTAAGTACGGTTCCCTCACCAATCTCGACATTTGCCCCAATAAAACAGAAAGGGCCAATATGCACGCCGGGGCCAATAATTGCCCCGTCTTCGATCACTGAACTGGGATGGATGTTGGCGGTTGGATCAATCACGAATTATGCCTCCCGGCTACGGGCACACATCATGGTCGCTTCACAGACGATTTTACCATCGACAGTCGCTACGCCAGTAAAGCGAGTCAGACCGCGACGGGTTTTCTCGAAGGTCACTTCCATGATCATTTGATCGCCCGGTACAACCGGACGCTTGAAACGGGCATTATCAATGCCAGCAAAATAATAAAGCTCGCCTGGCTCCAGTTTACCTACGCTTTTGAATGCCAGAATGCCGGTGGCCTGAGCCATCGCTTCCAGAATCAGCACGCCGGGAAAAATCGGTTTACCAGGGAAATGTCCCTGGAAAAACGGTTCGTTAAAGGAGACGTTCTTCACGGCGCGCAGATATTTGTTTGCTTCAAAATCCAGCACGCGGTCTACCAGCAGAAACGGATAACGATGCGGCAGCAGCTCTAAAATCTCTTCAATTTGCAGAGTATGAGTTTCAGTAGTCAAAATACTCTTCCTGTCCTAAAAAATCTGATGACATCAATAACACGGCCTGCACCGATCATCATGATCGTTGGCAGGCCGCAAATAGGTTCCGTGGCGCCTGGCTTCCCTGCTTAACACTGTTATTATGAAAGCCGGTCAGTCATGGGATGGCGTTTAGTCGTCTTTACCGACTTTCCGCTCGATTGCTTTTAAGCGTTTGCTTATTTCATCGATATTCATCACCAACGCTGCAGTTTTGCGCCAGGTTTTGTTGGGCTGTAATGGAATCCCTGAGGAGTATACACCAGGTTCTGTTATCGGACGCATAACCATGCCCATGCCGGTTACGGTCACTTTGTCACAGATTTCCATATGGCCATTGATGACGCTGGCACCGCCAATCATACAATAACGACCAATTTTCAAACTACCCGCCATGATCACACCGCCAGCAACCGCAGTATTGTCGCCAATAACCACGTTGTGAGCAATCTGACACTGGTTGTCTATGATAACACCATTGCCGATCAGAGTGTTATCCAGAGCGCCACGATCGATGGTGGTACAGGCACCAATTTCTACCCGATCGCCAATCACCACGGAGCCCAACTGCGGTATTTTCACCCAGTTGCCGCGATCGTTAGCATAACCAAACCCATCCGAACCAATGACGGTACCGGACTGAATCAGACAATCCTGACCAATCTGCACCTCATGGTAAACCGAGACGTTAGCCCATAAACGCGAGCCCTTGCCGATACGGGTTTTTTTGCCGACGAAGCAGCCAGCGCCGATGACAACGTTATCACCGAGCTCAACATCGGACTCAATAACGGCATTCGCACCGACAGAGACATTTTCACCGAGTCTGGCGCTGGAATCGATTACGGCGCTGGGTGCAATATGCTGCGCCGGCTGCGGCGTCGTATCCAGCAACTGCGCCATGCGCGCATAGGTGAGATAAGGGTCTTTGACCACCAGCGCAGCGGTTTTACACCACTCCAGATCCGCTTCCGTCAGCACCACGGCTGATGCCTGAATCAGGGCGAGCTGCTCGCGGTAACGGCTGTTGGCAAGAAATGTGATTTGACCAGAGGTGGCGGATTGCATAGAAGCAATGCCGGAGATGACGATATCGCCATCTCCGTGCAATTCTGCATCCAACTGCTGGGCTAAATCAGCCAGTCGAATTGATGACATCGATTATTTAACCTGCTTTACAACATCATCGGTGATGTCTTTAACATCGGAACCCGAATACAGAACAGCCTGAGAATTCAGCACCAGGTCATAACCGCCGCTTTTGGCAACAGACTGAACAGCGGTCTGGATTTTTTCCAGTAACTTGTTACGTTCCTGAACCTGACGCGTCTGGTTGTCTTTTTCGAACGCATCCGCTTTCACCTGGAATGCATCACGCTCAGCGGTGATCTGCTTCTCTTTCTTGCTGCGCTCGCTGGCTTTCATGGTTGGCGCATTACGCTGCAGATCCTGCATTTCCTGCTGGATTTTATCGTGCTGAGAACGGAGTTCTGCCGCGCGGCCCTGGAACTCACTCTCGAGCTGTTTGGTGATGGTCGCGCGCTGAGGTGATTTCTGGAAAACCTGGCTCAGATCAACAGTTGCGACTTTGTCCGCCGCCTGTGCGCCAGCAGAAGCAGCCAATGCAACACCCAGAGTAACTGCACATAACAACTTTTTCACTATAAACTCCTTACCCTCAACATGTATGTTTGCAGCGTGGAGCATAGCAATGCGCCACGCCTGCAAGCTAATTTTTTCACATCCCTGTGTAGAGCATTACCAGGTTTTACCAATGTTAAACTGGAACTGCTCTGACTTATCTCCATCAACTTTCTTGATCGGCTGGGCGTAAGAGAATACCAACGGCCCCAGCGGCGACATCCACTGTAAAGATACACCGGTCGAAACGCGAATATTGTTCGGATCGCTGTAGTCAGGAATGCCAGCAGCACGCGTTTCCGCCGTGTTCTGCCATTTGGTATCCCAGACCGTACCTGCATCGACAAACAGCGAGGTACGAACCGAGTTAGCATATTTCTCACTCAGGAACGGGGTCGGCGTGATCAGCTCAAGGCTGGCAATCGCCATGGCGTTACCACCGATGGCATCACTCGACTTACAAATACCGTTCGGATCGCTCAGGTTACAGAAGGAAGAGCCATCGTTCAGGTAAGCCGCTTTGGGACCAATGGTGTTGGACTGGAAGCCACGCACGGTACTGGAGCCACCGGCATAGAAGTTCTCATAGAACGGCATCTCTTTACCGCTGAGTCCATCGCCATAACCAACACGACCACGGCCTAAGACAACCCAGGTATGATCTTTATTGATGGGCACATACTGCTGACTGTCTAAGGTCATTTTGTAGAACTGGTTGTCAGACCCCGGAATCGTGACCTTGCCGTTCAGGTTAGTACGGTTACCTGAGGTGGCAAAGAAACCACGGTCCAACGTGTTGTATGTCCAGCCATAGTTAAAGGTGAAGTCATCAGCCGAGAAGTCACCATTGCTGTTCAACTGCTGTGGCTTACCAACCGAGTCGAGATAGCGCCACATCGCAACCTGCGGACGCATGTCTGACAGGTCGTTATGGACATAGCCCAGACCGACGCGCAGCGAGTTGTTCTCATTGATTGGGAAGCCCAATGTCCCGTCTGTACCATAACTTCTGTTGGTATAGCCGGAGAGATCCGCGTTACTGGCTTTAAAGTTGTTGTAGAACACCCGGCCGCCCAGACTCACACCGTCAACGGTGAAGTAAGGATCGGTCAGAGAGAATTCTGCATAGGTCTGATAATCGTTTTTGGTCCCGCTGATACCTACCGTATTACCGGTACCGAGCCAGTTATCCTGAGTTACGCCGACCTGGAAGCTGACGCCACTTTCCGTACCGTAGCCCACACCAAAGTTAAAGGTACCGGTGTTACGCTCTTTGACTTTATACACCACGTCAACCTGGTCAGGTGAACCTGGTACACGCTGCGTATCGACATCAACGGTTTCGAAATAACCCGTACGGTTCAGACGCTCTTTGCCCTGATCGACCAGGTCGCTGCCCAGCCAGGCACCTTCCATCTGACGCATTTCACGACGTAAGACGGCATCTTTCGATGTGTCATTACCTTCGAAGCGCACTTTACGCACGTAGTAACGGTTGCCCGCATCGACGTTGATATGCAGCTTAACGGTTTTATCGGCATCGTTGATTTCAGGCTGCGTCACAACGCGGGGATAAGCGTAGCCATAGCGGCCCAGCAGCTTCTTGATATCATCTTCCATCGACGTGACTTTCGTGCCGTTATACAGCTCGCCCGCCGGTATTTTTGTCAGATGTTCGATTTCAGCCGAATGGCCTGCCATGCTGCCGTTGACGATAACGCCAGCAATCTTGTACTGATCGCCTTCGTTAATATTAACGGTGATGTAGATGCCTTTCTTGTCCGGCGTCAGGCTGACCTGCGTCGAATCGATGTTGAAACGGGCATAACCGCGATCCAGATAGAAGCTGCGCAGGGTTTCAAGGTCACCCGCCAGTTTCTGCTTCTGATATTTACGGTCACCCACGACGTTCCACCACGGCACTTCGTCGCGCAACTGGAAGCGAGAAATCAACTCATCTGAGCTAAACGCTTTGTTACCTACAATGTTGATCTGCTGAATCTTTGCAGAAACACCTTCGGTAAACACCAGTTTCAAATCGACGCGGTTACGCGGCAGCGGCGTGACCACGGCTTTAACGCTGGCGGTATATTTGCCCACGCTGTAGTAGAAGTCCTCCAGTCCCTTCTCGATAGAAGAGATGGTGGTGCGGTCCAGCGCTTCGCCGACGCGCACGCCTGAGGCTTCAAGGTTTTGTTTGAGCTGATCGTCTTTAACCGCTTTGTTACCGCTAAAGGTAATGCTGGCGATGGTGGGACGTTCTTTGACCTGAACAATCAGCGTATTACCATCTCGCAGGACCTGAACATCCTCAAAGTTGCCAGTTGCGAACAGGGAGCGAATGGTATTTCTGACGTCATCGTCATTCACCGTATCGCCAACCCGAACTGGCATGCTCAGCAGAGCCGCGCCAACGGCGACTCGCTGCAGCCCTTCGAAATGAATGTCCTTCACCACGAAATCGTCTGCACCGTAAACGGTGGCGCTGCTAAACAGCAGCGACGCTATGAGCAACTTTTTCATCGCCATCGTTATTATGCGTTTTCCTAACACATCCCACGCAAGCTCGCGTTCCAGCGGTTACAAACGTGAGAAATCATTGAAAAGTGCAAGCCCCATTAACATCACCAGCAGTATTGAACCGATGCGGTAACTAAAGTCTTGAACTCGCTCGGACACCGGTCCACCTTTAATCTTTTCGATCGCAAGGAAGAGCAAGTGCCCACCATCTAAAACCGGTAGCGGGAACAGGTTGATAATTCCTAAGTTGACGCTAATCAACGCCAGGAACATCAGGTAGTAAATCATTCCGTACTCAGCTGACAAACCTGCACCTTGCGCAATCGAAATCGGGCCGCTCAGGTTGTTCAACTTCACATCACCGGTTATTAACTTGCCCAACATGGAAACGGTCAGCTTCATTAATTGCCAGGTTTTTACACTGGCTTCACCAATGGCTGAAAACGCACCATATTGTCTTACCGTTTTGTACTCGTCTGGCAATGGCACAACGCGGGGGATCACCCCTGCGAATCCTTGCGCTGTATTCCCAGGCTTCGCTTCCGGCGTCAGGGTTAACTGCACCGCTTCACCATTACGATCGACCTCAAGAGCGATGCTTTTTCCAGGGTTATCCCGAACCTGAGTGGCAAAAAGCTGCCATTGCGTTAATAACTGACCATCGACTTTAACGATCCTGTCGCCAGCTTGCAAACCGGCTTCACTGGCTGGCGAATTCTTTTGCACTTCAGCCAGGGTCGTTTCAATCTGCGGCCCACGAGGACGAATCCCCAGCGCCACGACCGGGTCCTGCTTATCAGGCTCGAACTGCCAGTTGCGCAAATCGACCTGCTTCTGCTGCGTCCCCTGCTCGCCAAACTGGCTCACCGTTAGCGTGGTGCTGGCATCACCGATTTTACCGATGAGCGCCATGCGGACAGCTTCCCAATCAGGCGTTTCGATACCGTCAACGGCCTTAAGTTCCGTACCGGGTGTAATTTGCGCTTCTGCCGCCACCGAACCGTTCAGAATTTCACCAACAACCGGTTTTATACCGGGCACGCCATGGATAAACACGACCCAATAGGCAAAGATAGCGAACAGGAAGTTGGCAATCGGGCCCGCAGCAATAATCGAAGCGCGCTGCCAGATGGCTTTATTGTTAAATGCCTGATGCCGAAGCTCAGCGGGCACGCTTTCAACCCGCTCATCCAGCATTTTGACGTAACCGCCAAGAGGAATAAGGGCGATGACAAATTCGGTACCGTGACGGTCGCGTCGTTGCCATAACGCTTTGCCAAACCCGATCGAAAAGCGCTCTACTTTCACACCGCAACGCCGCGCCACCCAAAAGTGACCAAATTCATGCACGGTGATGAGTACGCCCAGTGCAACGATAAATGCGGCAAAACTCCAGATTACGCTTAACATCGTTGTTTGCCCTTAGAGTGTCTGAAACACCAACAGCAATAAACAGGCAAATACCGGCACTGCTGCTGTCAGGCTGTCGATGCGGTCAAGAATACCGCCATGTCCCGGAATCAGATTGCCGCTGTCTTTGATGCCGGCCTCGCGTTTAAACATGCTTTCAGTGAGATCGCCCAGTACCGATGCAAGGGTCGACATCACAGCACATATCACCAGTGTGCCGGTAGGAACGGAAAGCGGCGCAAAACTAGCAAACAGCACCGCAATCAACGCGGAAGAAACCAGTCCACCCAGAAAGCCTTCCCATGTTTTGCCCGGGGAGACTTTCGGCGCCAGTTTGTGTTTGCCAAACAGTTTGCCAAACATATAGGCACCCGAATCGGCTCCCCATACCAGAAACATGACAAACAGCAGCCACCATGCACCGGCAAAGTGATCGGCTTCGTAATGATATTGACGGAGCGCCATCATGCCCCAGAAGAAAGGGATAACCGTTAGCGCGCCAAACAACAGGCGCAATGGCCGGGAGCGACGCCATATTGCGGCAGAGGCAGGATAAAACAGAACCAGTAGTAACGCACCGATCCACCAGGCCAGCGAGGCCCACAGCCAGACAGCCACCTGCGGCAGATGCGCGTTATGTTCGTAAGGAGGAAGGGTCAACAGCATCAGCGTCAGTACCAGACCGCATATCAGTGCCAGCCAGACACGTTGCTGACGAGATGCCATACCAGACAGCTGCCCCCATTCCCAGGCGGCAAGCATGCAGATAATGATCGTAATAATTGCAAAGCCAACAGGCGGTAACCAGAACAATGCAGCGATCACCAGCGGGATAAGAATCAGCGCGGTGATCAGACGAGACTTCAGCAAAGGTTACCCCCAGATTGCTCAGGCGCCGCCTGGTGCAGCGCCGCCAAAGCGTCGCTCCCGCAGAGAGAATGCATTCAGTGCACCTTCAAAAACGTGTTCATCAAAATCCGGCCAAAGCACATCAGTAAAATAGAATTCCGCATAGGCAATTTGCCACAACAGGAAGTTGCTAATCCGATGCTCTCCCCCGGTCCTTATCACTAAATCCACTGGCGCTAACTGGTTCATACACAGTTGAGACGTCAGACTCTCTTCGGTTATCTGGTCAGGGCGTAACAAGCCTTCCTGAACCTGCTCAGCCAACTTTTTAACGCCTTCGATAATATCCCAACGCCCGCCATAGTTAGCAGCAATGTTCAGCGTCAGTCGATCGTTATTCTCCGTCAGTGCTTCTGCACGACGGACACGTTCCTGAATACGCGGGCTGAAACGGCTGATATCACCAATGATGCGTAAGCGGACATTGTGCTTGTGCAGGCTTTTCACTTCGCTATCCAGCGCCCAGACAAACAGTTCCATCAAGGCAGTCACTTCCTGCGCTGGACGGCTCCAGTTTTCGCTACTAAAGGCGTAAAGCGTTAACGCTTCCAGATTATTGCTGACGGCAAAGCTTACGGCGCGGCGCACTGATTTCACGCCAGCTTTGTGACCGGAGATACGCAGTTTTCCCTGGTTCTTAGCCCAGCGGCCGTTGCCATCCATGATGATAGCGACGTGGCGTGGACCGGTTCCCTGTTGGTCATCGGTGTTGTTGTGATTTTCAGACGACATAACGCGTAATCAATTCCTTTCATCAGAAATGCTGTGGTTTCTGAATACATTGCGCCCGGTACAAATCCCGACATTGTCTGCCAGGCCACACCGAATTTGGTGACAGACCGTTAAACGCGAGCCAGCGACTATAACATTTTCACCTGAAGCGAACAAATAGCCTCAACGCAATCGTTGTTATACCGTGTAACGTGGCAACATTTCTGTCGCCGCCGCCCGCGCGATACGATCAATTTCGATGACAGCGTCCACAGAGTCCGGTTCCTGACACTGCTGAGCTGACAGCACCGCACTGTTTAACGCCGCAATATCCGTAAAGCGAATTCGCTGATTCAGGAAAGCCGCCACGGCTATCTCATTGGCCGCATTGAGCGTGGTGGTCGCCGCCTGCCCGGCTTCGCAGGCATCAATCGCCAGTTTCAGACAGGGATAACGGCCAAAATCAGGTTCTGAGAACGTCAGTGCCGACATGCGGGTAAAGTCCAGCGGTGTGACCCCAGCGTGAATTCGCGCTGGCCAGGCCATACTGTGGGCGATAGGTGTTCGCATGTCAGGCGAACCTAACTGTGCCAGCACGCTGCCATCGCAGTAACGCACCATGGAGTGGATCACCGATTGTGGGTGCAAAATCACTTCCATCTGCGCTGCGCTGGCATTAAACAGCCAACGAGCTTCAATGTATTCAAGACCTTTATTCATCATGGTGGCCGAATCAACAGAGATTTTACGCCCCATTGACCAGTTCGGATGTGCACAGGCCTGATCTGGCGACATGCTGCTCAGATCCGCTAAATTTGTGTCACGAAAAGGGCCACCCGATCCCGTAAGAATAATCGACTCAATGCCGTTATTCTGCAGGTCAGCGTAACCTAACTGATGCTGGATGGTAGCGGGCAAACTCTGAAAAATCGCATTGTGCTCGCTGTCTACCGGCAACAGCTGGGCATTGTGCTGGCGCACCGCCTCCATAAATAAACGGCCGCAGGTCACCAGTGATTCTTTGTTAGCCAGCAAGACGGTTTTACCCGCGCGAATCGCTGCCAATGTCGGTAATAACCCTGAGGCACCCACAATCGCCGCCATCACCTGGTCAACGTCATCTAATGCTGCCAGTTCACAGGCTGCCTGAACGCCGGAGAGCACTTCAGTGTTGATCTTTAATGCTCTCAGTCGCTCACGTAGCGCGGCGGCGGACTCTTCATCTGCCATTGCCGCATAGCGCGGTTGGAACTGCACGCACTGCTCCGCCATTAGAGCCACATTTTTACCCGCCACCAGCGCCGTGACCTGGTAAAGCGTGGGATTGGCACTGACCACTGCCAGCGTACTGGTGCCTACCGAACCGGTAGAACCGAGCAGAGTTAATCGCTTCATAATGCTGTCCATGTAAAGGTAAAACGTGGGGCACAATGTAAAACGCCGCCAGAGGTGGCCTTCTGTCAGAAGGCCTCTCTGTACGGCGTTTTAATCGGTGATGATGGAATCAGAAGTCCATCAACTCCGTTTCTTTTTCGGCCAATGCCGCATCAACTTTCTTGATGTGCACATCGGTCATTTTCTGGATTTCGTCCTGCGCACGACGTTCGTCGTCTTCGCTGATTTCTTTATCTTTCAGCAACGCTTTGATTTTATCGTTGGCGTCGCGACGGACGTTACGTACGGATACACGTCCCTGCTCTGCTTCACCGCGTACGATTTTAATCAGATCTTTACGACGCTCTTCCGTCAGCGCAGGCAGTGGAACACGAATGTCCGCACCCGCTGAGTTCGGGTTAAGTCCAAGATCGGATGCCATAATCGCTTTTTCTACGGCCGGGCCGAGAGAGCGATCAAACACGTTGATTTTCAGCGTACGGGAGTCTTCAACGGTGACGGAAGCCAGCTGACGCAGTGGCGTCGGCGTACCGTAATATTCAACGATAATGCCGTCGAGCAGTGAAGGTGAAGCACGACCTGTGCGTACCTTGCTGATAGTGGTTTTGAATGCTTCGACGCATTTGTCCATGCGCGTGTCAGCATCTTTTTTAATGTCGTTAATCACGTTAAAACCCTTGGATTCGGTTTGACCTGGCCAGTTCCGGCATCACCGGAAGCGGGATCGATAATCATCGATAATCCTGACTGGTGCACGGTTAAACAATACCGCACTGACAGAATATACCTTATTTTATCTCGCCTCGGGTATTAATGCGTAATCAGGGTACCTTCTTTTTCACCCATCACTACGCGACGCAATGCGCCAGGCTTGTTCATGTTGAAAACGCGGATTGGCAGTTTGTGATCGCGCGCCAGCGTAAACGCGGCGAGATCCATCACTTTAAGCTCTTGATCCAGCACTTCCGCATAAGTCAGTTTTTCGTACAGGGTTGCATCGGGCTGCTTCACGGGGTCGGCTGAGTAAACACCGTCAACTTTGGTGGCTTTCAGCACCACATCCGCTTCGATTTCAATGCCACGCAAACAGGCAGCGGAATCCGTCGTAAAGAACGGGTTACCGGTACCCGCAGAAAAGATGACAACGCGGTTGTTACGTAACAGGCTGATGGCTTCTGCCCAACTGTAGTTGTCACAAACGCCGTTCAGGGGAATGGCGGACATCAGACGGGCGTTCACGTACGCGCGGTGCAGTGCATCACGCATTGCCAGGCCGTTCATTACCGTCGCAAGCATCCCCATATGGTCGCCCACAACACGGTTCATGCCTGCCTGTGCCAGACCGGCGCCACGGAACAGGTTACCGCCGCCAATCACAACGCCCACCTGGATACCCAGCTCGACCAGCTCTTTGACTTCCTGAGCCATGCGGTCAAGCACGCTCGCGTCGATACCAAAACCCTCTGCACCCTGGAGTGCTTCGCCGCTGAGTTTGAGCAGGATACGTTGATAAACAGGTTTTGCGTTGGTCGCCATGGTCAATTCTTCCTGGAAGATATGATGAATGAGAAGTAATTCCGATCAATCATCCGCTTAGAGCAAAAGAATTGCTATTGGGATGAAACTGAAAACGTATCTTTTGCCTGAGGCAGACAAAAAAGAACCGCCATCTGGCGGTTCTTTCAGATCATTAAGACTGTTTGGACATTGCTGCAACTTCAGCAGCAAAATCAGTCTCAACTTTTTCGATGCCTTCGCCCACTTCAAAGCGGATGAAGTTAATCACGTCAGCGCCCTGCTCTTTCAGCGCCTGGCCAACGGTTTTGCTTGGGTCGATAACGAATGCCTGACCTGTAAGAGAGACTTCACCGGTGAATTTCTTCATACGGCCTTCAACCATCTTCTCAGCGATCTCTTTTGGCTTGCCAGACTGCATCGCGATGTCCAGCTGAACCTGGTATTCTTTATCAACGACGTCTGCAGAAACGTCTTCTGGCTTAACAAACTCAGGTTTGCTTGCCGCAACGTGCATGGCGATCTGTTTGATCAGATCGTCGTTAGCGCCTTTGGCAGAAACCAGAACGCCGATACGTGCGCCGTGCAGGTAGCTGCCCAGCTCTTCGCCTTCCAGCAGTGCAACGCGACGAATGTTGATGTTCTCGCCGATTTTAGCTACCAGGGCAACACGCTCTTCTTCGAACTGTGCTTTCAGAACGTCAACGTCGGTGATGCGGTCAGCCGCAGCAGCGTCAAGAACTTTGTCAGCAAACGCCTGGAAACCGCCGTCTTTTGCAACGAAGTCAGTCTGGCAGTTAACTTCCAGAATCACACCGTAGTTACCAACGATTTTGGTTTTGATTACGCCATCAGCAGCAACGTTACCCGCTTTTTTCGCTGCTTTAATTGCGCCAGACTTACGCATGTTTTCAATCGCCAGCTCGATGTCGCCGCTCGCTTCAGTCAGCGCTTTTTTGCAGTCCATCATGCCTGCGCCAGTACGCTCACGCAGTTCTTTTACCAATGCAGCGGTAATTTCAGCCATTCCAGAATCCTCGGTTCGTACCTGAGCACAAGTGCGTCAGAAGGTACTTATTTGCGGAAAATTTACTCTGTCCCGCCGACCTGAACAGGGGCGTAACAGACTTGGATAAAATAAAGGGGCCAAGTTTGGCCCCTTACAGATCACATCTGAATGCTAAGGGCTCTTATGCAGAGCAAACCTTAATTAAGCGTTTTCTAAAGACGCTTCTTCAGCCTGCTCAGCCAGATCCTGAGAGCGGCCTTCGCGAACGGTGGTCGCAACGGCAGTCAGGTACAGGTTGATAGCACGGATCGCATCGTCGTTACCTGGGATAACGTAATCAACGCCATCTGGATCGGAGTTAGTATCAACGATAGCAAATACTGGGATACCCAGGTTGTTTGCTTCTTTGATTGCGATGTGTTCGTGGTCAGCATCGACAACAAACAGTGCATCCGGCAAACCGCCCATGTCTTTGATACCGCCCAGGCTGTTTTCCAGCTTGGCCAGCTCACGAGCGCGCATCAGCGCTTCTTTCTTGGTCAGTTTGTCGAAAGTGCCGTCCTGAGACTGAGTCTCAAGCTCTTTCAGACGTTTGATAGACTGACGAACGGTTTTCCAGTTGGTCAGCATGCCACCCAACCAGCGGTGGTTTACGAAGAACTGGTCGCAGCTCAGTGCAGACTCTTTGATCGCTTCGGCAGCAGCGCGCTTAGTACCAACGAACAGAATCTTACCTTTACGGGAAGAGATTTTGGTCAACTCAGCCAGAGCGTCGTTGAACATTGGTACCGTTTTTTCAAGGTTGATGATGTGAACTTTGTTACGCGCACCAAAAATGAATGGCTTCATTTTTGGACACCAGTAACGGGTCTGGTGACCGAAGTGAACACCAGCCTTGAGCATATCGCGCATGGAAACAGTTGCCATGATTACTACCTCTAGTTTAATTGGGGTTGGGCCTCCATGTATCCCATACAACCGACCTCTTTCAAGGCACCCCGGCGTATGTGTCGATACATGTGTGTTTTATTTACACATAGTGAGATTGTTGCGTTTCCCGCTGACCTTAACGGCCATACAGAGAATCGTCGGCGCGCTTTATACCACAATCACGCTTTGGACGCCAATAAATGTTCGCTAACTGGCCGCGAAGCGTTCTCTGTTTGGCAGCCCTTTTAGCTTGCTGTTAACATGAGAGCACAGCTTTCATTATTGCTGAAAATTTCAGCAGCAGCGGAATAATTTAATGGCAATCACAATTAAAACCCCCGAAGAAATCGAAAAAATGCGCGTCGCAGGCCGCCTGGCCGCCGAAGTGCTTGAAATGATCGAACCGCATGTGCAGCCCGGCGTGACCACCGGTGAGCTTGACCGTCTCTGCCATGAACACATTACGCAGCAGCAACAGGCCATATCCGCTTGCCTGGGTTACCACGGTTTTCCCAAATCCGTCTGTATCTCTGTGAATGAAGTGGTTTGTCACGGTATTCCCAGTGACGATCGCCCGTTAAAAGATGGCGACATCGTGAATATCGACGTGACCGTCATTAAAGACGAGTACCACGGCGATACGTCGAAAATGTTTATTGTCGGCAAACCCACTATCCAGGGTGAGCGCCTGTGTCGTGTGACGCAGGAAAGCCTCTATTTGTCCTTACGCCTGGTAAAACCGGGTATTCGCCTGCGTGAGTTAGGCCGCGCTATCCAAAAATATGTCGAAGCGAATGACTTCTCGGTGGTGCGTGAATATTGCGGTCACGGCATTGGCAAAGGTTTCCATGAAGAGCCACAGGTGCTGCACTACGATGCCGATGACAGCGGGGTTATCCTGCAGGCGGGCATGACCTTTACCGTAGAGCCGATGGTGAATGCCGGTGACTATCGCATTCGTACCATGAAAGATGGCTGGACGGTGAAAACCAAAGATCGCAGCTTGTCGGCGCAGTATGAGCATACTATTGTGGTGACGGATAACGGCTGTGAGATTTTAACCCTGCGCAAAGACGACACCCTTCCCGCGGTGTTAGTTAACCAGGATTAATTCCACCACTGATGAAAAAGCCGGCGCTATGCCGGTTTTTTTATGGTTAACGATGAGAGCGTTGCATGAGCCTGTCGCAAGAAGTAAAAAACGGCCTGAAAGATTCGCCTGGCGAGTGGCAGGACGATCAGCTAACACGTGAAATAATCAAGCAGCGCCTTGAGGGCTTCCAGCAGCACCTGGCGGCGGCCTTTGACAGTGGTGAGGCTGTCGAAAGTCTGGTTTATGCCCGAACCCTGTATATCGATCGCCTCTTACGTCGTTTATGGCGTTTTTTTGGCTTCGACAGTATGAAATCCATCGCCCTTGTCGCCGTAGGAGGCTATGGCCGGGGTGAGCTTCATCCGCTCTCCGACATTGACGTCTTAATTCTCAGTCGTCAGCCGCTGAATGAAGCGGCCGCCCAGAGTGCCAGCGCACTGCTGACGCTGATGTGGGATCTCAAGCTGGAAGTGGGCCACAGCGTACGCAGCCTGGAAGAGTGCCTGCTGGAAGGTTTATCCGACCTGACGGTGGCAACCAATCTGATTGAAGCGCGGATGCTGACCGGCGATGTCGCCCTGTTTCTTGAACTGCAAAAAAATGTCTTCAGCGATGGCTTCTGGCCGTCATCTCGCTTTTTCGCCGCCAAAATAGACGAACAGCAAGAACGCCATAAGCGCTATCACGGCACCAGCTACAACCTGGAACCGGATATTAAAAGCAGTCCCGGCGGATTACGCGATATTCATACGTTGCAGTGGGTTGCAAGGCGTCACTTTGGTGCCACAACACTTGACGAAATGGTGGGATTTGGCTTTCTGACAGAAGCCGAACGCAGCGAACTGAACGAGTGCCAGTCGTTTCTTTGGCGGATTCGTTTCGCGTTGCATTTGTCTCTGCCGCGTTACGATAACCGCCTGCTGTTTGATCGCCAACTGAGCGTTGCTCAGCGCCTTAATTATCAGGGCGAAGGCAACGAACCGGTCGAGCGCATGATGAAGGATTTTTATCGCGTCACGCGTCGTATCAGCGAACTGAACCAGATGCTGTTGCAGCTGTTCGATGAAGCCATTCTGGCGCTCTCCACTAACGAAAAACCCTGTGCCATTGATGATGACTTTCAGCTTCGGGGCAACCTGATCGATCTGCGTGATGAAACCCTGTTTGACCGCGAGCCCGAGGCGATTATGCGCATGTTCTACGTCATGGTGCGCAATCAAAATATCAAAGGCATCTACTCCACCACGCTGCGCCGCCTGCGTCATACTCGCCGCCACCTCAAGCAGCCGCTGTGCCAGTTGCCCGAAGCACGGCGCTTATTTATGTCGATCCTTCGTCATCCCGGTGCGGTCAGTCGCGCCCTGGTGCCCATGCATCGCCACAGTGTGCTCTGGGCTTATACGCCGCTCTGGGGCCAGATCGTCGGACAGATGCAATTTGACCTGTTCCACGCTTATACCGTCGATGAGCACACTATCCGGGTGTTACAGAAGCTGGAGAGTTTTGCCAACGAAGCGACGCGTCCACAGCATCCTTTATGCGTTGAGCTGTGGCCGCGCCTGCCCCAGCAGGAATTACTGCTCATGGCGGCGCTGCTGCACGACATCGCGAAAGGACGTAACGGCGATCACTCTGTTCTTGGTGCCGAGGACGCGCTGGCGTTCGCCGAGATGCACGGCCTTAACTCGCGTGAAACGCAACTTGTCGCCTGGCTGGTGCGCCATCATCTGTTAATGTCCGTGACGGCGCAGCGCCGCGACATTCAGGACCCCACGGTGATTCAGCAGTTCGCCGAGGTCATGCAGAACGAAAACCGACTGCGTTATCTGGTGTGCCTGACGGTCGCTGACATCTGCGCCACCAATGAGAGCTTATGGAACAGCTGGAAACAAAGTCTGCTGCGTGAACTGTTCTTTGCTACTGAAAAACAGCTACGCCGCGGTATGGAGAACAGCCCGGATCTGCGCGAGCGCGTGCGCCATCACCGTCTGCAGGCACTGGCACTGCTGCGCATGGACAACATTGATGAAGAGCGCTTACACCATATCTGGAACCGGTGTCGCGCCGACTACTTCCTGCGCCATACGCCCAATCAGATCGCCTGGCATGCCCGTCATTTACTGGTGCACGATCTTAATCACCCTCTGGTGCTGGTCAGCCCGCAGGCGACGCGCGGCGGCACCGAAATTTTTATCTGGAGTCCGGATCGTCCACACCTGTTTGCCGCCGTGGCAGGCGAACTGGATCGTCGCAATCTCAGCGTGCATGATGCGCAAATTTTTACCAGCCGCGATGGCATGGCGATGGACACGTTCATCGTGCTGGAGCCGGATGGCAGCCCGCTGTCGCCCGATCGTCATGCGCTGATCATTCAGGCGCTGGAACAGGCGATTACCCAGTCAGAATGGGTGCCACCGCGGACCCGTCGCCAGGCCGCCAGGCTGAAACACTTTAACGTGGATACCGAGGTGAATTTCCTGCCAACGCACACCGATCGTCGCAGTTATCTGGAGCTGGTTGCCCTGGATCAGCCGGGGTTACTGGCACGCGTGGGCGAAGTGTTTGCCGATCTTGGCGTCTCTCTGCATGGCGCACGTATCAGCACCATCGGGGAGCGAGTCGAGGATTTGTTCATTTTAGCGAATAGCGAACGCAAGGCACTGGACGAGGAAATGCGTCACACGTTGCAACAACGGTTGACAGAGGCCCTTAATCCAAACGATAAAGTGTGACCCGCTTCAATTTGTGAACATCAATTTTTTACCCGTGCCGGTCACTGGCTGGCACCACAAATGACAGATCAGGAAAAAATATGCAACAGTTACAGAGTGTTATTGAATCTGCCTTCGAACGTCGCGCTGACATCACCCCGACCAGTGTCGATACGGAAACTCGCGAAGCGATTAATCAGGTTATCGCTAAACTGGACAGCGGTGAGCTACGCGTTTCTGAAAAAATCGAGGGTGAATGGGTAACGCATCAGTGGCTGAAAAAGGCCGTTCTGCTCTCTTTCCGCATCAATGACAATCAGGTGATGGAAGGGGCTGAAACCCGTTTTTATGACAAAGTACCGATGAAGTTTGCCGACTGGGATGACGCGCGCTTTAAAGCAGCGGGCTTCCGCGTTGTACCGCCTGCTGCGGTACGCAAAGGTGCCTGTATTGCGCGTAACACGGTGTTAATGCCTTCCTATGTAAATATCGGTGCCTATGTTGACGAAGGCTCCATGGTAGATACCTGGGCGACCGTTGGCTCCTGTGCGCAGATTGGTAAAAATGTGCATTTATCCGGTGGTGTAGGAATCGGTGGTGTCCTTGAGCCGCTGCAGGCCAACCCAACCATTATCGAAGATAACTGCTTTATTGGTGCACGTTCTGAAATTGTTGAAGGCGTCATCGTTGAAGAAGGCTCCGTCATTTCAATGGGCGTTTACATCGGTCAGAGTACCAAGATTTACGACCGCGAAACCGGAGAGATCCACTATGGTCGCGTACCTGCCGGTTCTGTCGTCGTCTCGGGTAATCTGCCGTCTAAAGATGGTAGCTACAGCCTCTACTGTGCAGTGATCGTGAAAAAGGTCGATGCGAAAACCCTGGCGAAAACCGGTATCAACGAACTGCTGCGCACTATCGACTAATTTGTCGGACTGTCGGACGGGCTGCACCAGACAGCCCGTCATCTTTTGTTTACAGCTGTTACGGGTAATGTTGTTTTTCTACGCGAACCAACAGGTGCGTTTACTTTTCATCCAGGTCATAATTCGCGCCAGTTAAATCCTGTTGCGCACTGATTCATGTTATTTATGTCTATAGTCATTAAGTCATGAACACTTCTGCGCGCTTATTCATTTGGTGGAAAAAACGTTATGTATGACAATATTAAGAGCTTAGGCATTAGTAACCCTGAGGATATCGATCGCTATAGCCTGCGTCAGGAAGCGAATAACGATATTTTGAAAATTTATTTCCGCAAAGATAAAGGTGAATTCTTCGCCAAAAGCGTGAAATTTAAATATCCTCGTCAGCGTAAAACCGTCGTTGCCGATAACGCCTCTCAGGGCTATCGTGAAGTGCAGGAAATCAGCCCGAACCTGCGTTATGTTATTGATGAACTGGATCAAATCTGTCAGCGCGACCAGGTTGAAGTCGATCTGAAACGTAAAATCCTCGATGACCTGCGTCATCTTGAAGGTGTGGTTTCTCATAAGATCGCGGAAATTGAATCCGATCTGGAAAAACTGACCCGCAACGGTCGTTAATTATTTCAGACAACGATAAGGCCAGCCGTATGCGGTGGAATTCACCTCACGCGGCTGGCCTTTTTTATTGTGACCCTGCCCGGTTAGTGCCTGAGCAACCACACGTCGCGCACCACCTCGGCAGGCGCATCACGCCATACCACGTGATTGATCCAGGATTGGTAACGTTCTGACTTGAGCGTGGTATCCGCCAACAGCAGCAAGGGAATTAACCGTTCGCTGTTACGTTCGCGCGTTTTCCACGGCCAGTGACGTGCCGGATCGCTGAAAGGCGCCATATAATCCAGCGCGGTCAGCAGTGAGCCACCCTGTTTATTTTTATAATGCCAGAGATCGCCCTCTCCCCGCTGGGAAGCCAACGCCGCCATTGCGGTCAGCGCCTGTAAATTAAAGAAGCTGTAATGAAAAGAACGGGTTCGGGCCAGTTCAAGCGGTTGAGTTCCCTCACGCTCTATTTGCCCGTCAATCTTGCTTTTGGCCAGGGCAGTCATGTCTGCAATCACCGCACGGTTGTCCAGATAAGCGGCAATGCCGGCAACCTGAACACTGTACCAACTACCGTGGTTATTGGGCGCATTCCGCTCCTGTTGCGCCAGCTTACTGGTCTGCAACCAACTGAGATAGTCGCTGAACCAGCGATGCAACGCCGCTTCGTCGCTATTCCGCCAGCCGGGCGACTGACGCAGCAATATCAGCGCATCAACCATGCGGGTTGCAAAATAGCGCCCGTCCAGAACGCCATCATGACGACCCGCGGTTCGACCCGGAATGCCCTGCGCGTAGTTCAGGTTTGGGTTCATACGACGGGCAGGATCGATAAACCAGTGGCGGATCATGGATTGTGCCTTGCTGGCGTAGCGCATATCCCCTGAAAAGAACCATGCCAACGCCAGTGCCTGCACGTCTGCGCTAAATCGCGCCAGGCGCACGCCGTCGGTTTGGTCGTTTTTGGTATCAGGATTCACCTCACCATCCCGACGTATCCAGGGTAAACCCGTTTTCTGCCGGGCGTCCGGCCACCAATAGGCGCTCAGGCTGAGATAATCATGCCGCGAGCCGCTGGGTGGTATCAGACCTTTGTCCATGACGCTGGGGTCAGGCTGACTGAGCGCCTTATCCGCCTGACGTTGCAACTGACGCCAGGCCTGTTCGGTCAGTGCATCTGCCTGATGCTTCTGGAGTGCCTGTCGGGTTTTCACTAACGCGTCAGCAGACAGAAAAACCAGGTTGTCAGGCCGTGCCTGGCAGGTGAACGTGAATATCAGCAGGCAAAGTGTTAAAAACAGTGTACGCATCTGGGGTTCCTCCCGGTTACGGTGAACAGCCTCAGCCCTGCTCATCCAACTGTAATGCAATATACAGCAGTAACCGGTCGTCAAAATGGCCAATATTCAGTCCCGTCAATTCAGCAATGCGATTGAGGCGGTACTCCAGAGTATTACGGTGGATAAACAGCGCCCGCGACGTGGCACCGGGCTGCACGTTATTGCTGAACCAGGCGCTCAAAGTGCGCCGCAGTAAGCCGTTGCTGTCCATACTTTTCAGTTTTTCCAGCGGACGCGCCAGTTCGTTTGCCTGCCAGCCACCGCGCAAACTGTCCAGCAAGACCGGGAGCATCAGGTCCTGATAAAAGTAGCTGCGTACGTCTGGCATACGCTGCTTTCCCACCACCATGGTCGTGTGCGCGGTGCGATAAGAGCGGGCAATGCTGCCCGGGCCGGTGAAGAAGTTGCCCAGTGCAATACGCATTCGCAGATGACCGCTTTCGTTCATACGCTGCATGAGCTGTTCAACCCGCCGCCGGTGATCGTACTGGTCGTAACGTCCGTGTGCGTTTAAGGCGGGCTTCAGTACCACCATTTCGGTCAACGACACAATGGCTATCAGGTTATCCCTGACAGGCGTTGTCAGTAACGTTTGCAGCTGTTGTAACTCAGACATGGCGCTGTCCACGCCTAACTGCCCGCTGTCGACTTCGATAACCGCCACAACGCGGGGCTGATTAAGATCGATACCCAGGCGCTGAGCCCACTCCGTCAGTTGCGGCGTCAGCTCATCACTGCGAATCAGGTTAAGCACCAGCTCTTCACGCAGGCGGCTGTCCTGAGCCAGCATATGTAACAGCCGTGCCTGCTCCAGCATCATCTCTGCCGCCATACAGACCAGCTCACCATAGTGACGGAGTGCACCCGGCTCGCCTGTCAGACCAATTACGCCAACGATCGCCCCGTCAATGCGCAGCGGAAGATTAATGCCCGGCCGCACGCCATGCAGATGCCTTGCCACGGCATCATCAATATCCACAATGCGTCCCTGAGACAACACCAACAGCGCGCCCTCATGCAACTCGCCAATGCGCTCCCTGTCGCCGCTGCCAATGATTCGTCCACGTGCGTCCATGACGTTGACATTACCATCAATGATTTTCATGGTGCGCGCGACAATTTCCTGCGCCAGCCGTGCGTCGAGATGACAGGTAGCCATCCTTTACTCCTGAGTCATATAAGAGGGAGAACAGGATAGCGGTGCGTCACGCGCAGAACATTATGCATTCGCCCATAGCCGCGGCGGCGTTAACAGAAATGCGGCAGGCATCACATTTGTGATTTTTGGCATAAAAAAGGCGGACCGAAGTCCGCCTGCTAAACACAAGACTGTGATTACTGCATCAGCAGATAAAGCGAGGTATCGCCGCGTTGCACGTTCAGCGCCAGTACCGGTGGTTTGGTATCCAGGATCTTACGCAGTTCCCCTAAGTTGGTTACCGGCTGCTGGTTGACGCCAAGAATCAGGTCGCCTTTTTTAAGGCCCACTCGTGCCGCAGCACTGCCTGCTTTTACGCTATCGACCCGAACCCCTTTCTCTTTGCCTGCGTTGTTGCTCAGATCCGCACCTTCAATGCCCGTGTAAATCGTCGCGGACTGCACTTTGTCCTGTGTGCTCTGCTGCAACTGCACAGAGACATCCAGTGGTTTACCGTCACGCAGCAGGCCCAGCTTCAGCGTAGTGCCCACCGGTAACGATCCCACTTCAGCACGCAGTGAGGCAAAGCTGGTCAATGGCTTGCCGTTCATGGAAACGATCACGTCTCCGGCTTTAATGCCGCCTTTTGCTGCGGCTGAATTTGGCACCACCTGGCTGACGAACGCGCCGCGTTGCGCATCGACTTTCATCGCTTTAGCCAGTTCAGAATTAAGCTCGGTCCCCATGATACCCAGCTCGCCGCGTTTCACCTGACCATATTCCACCATCTGGGCGGTCAGATTTTTCACCATGTTGCTTGGGATGGCAAAACCGATACCAATGTTGCCTCCGTCCGGAGCCAGAATAGCGGTATTAATACCGATCAGCTCTCCGTTGAGATTGACCAGGGCACCACCCGAGTTACCGCGGTTAATCGCGGCATCGGTCTGAATAAAGTTTTCATAGTTCTCAACGTTCAGACCACTACGTCCTAACGCGGAGACAATGCCCGATGTCACGGTTTCGCCCAGGCCATAGGGGTTACCGATCGCCACGGTATAATCGCCAACGCGTAAATTGTCGGAGTCAGCCATTTTGATCGCGGTCAGATTCTTCGCGCCTTCCAGTTGAATCAGTGCGATATCGGAGCTGGGGTCCTTGCCGATCACCTTAGCATCATAGCTTCGGCCGTCGCTCAGTTTGACCTGGATTTTCGTCGCATCATTGACCACATGGTTATTGGTCACCACATAGCCTTTTTCTGCGTTAATAATGACGCCTGAACCCAACGCTTTAAATTTTTGCTGCTGCGTATCAGGACCGGCAGGCGCACCGCCGCCGCTGCCACCCGCGCCCTGACACAGGGGCGAGCCCATGAACGGCGAACCGTCCTGGCAGAAAGGCGAATTATCGCCAAAAAATTGCTGGAACTGCTGTGGCATCCGCGGCGTTTTGACCGTGGTGCTTCCCTCAACGCTGATGCTTACAACCGAAGGCATCACCTTCTCCAGCATCGGGGCAAGGCTTGGCAACGGCTGGGTCGTGGAGGATGAAACGGAAGATGACGTTTCTGCAGCGAAAGCACTCACAGGGGTCAGTGCCATGCCAAGACTAAGCGCCAGGGCGCTTAACATTAACGAGGTTTTTTTCATTTTGGTATCTCACAATGATGGATATACTGACCATTGCTGTGGTCGAATGTTGAGATAAATGTTTTAGCGCGAAGTTCCTCTAAAAGTTTTAGGCAAAGGTAAAAATTTATTCGCGCTCTTTACAATTCTCGGCTTATTCCACCGCCATCAAACGACGGTACTCATCCCAGGCATAGAGATCGGTCATGCCACTGATGTAGTCCTGAATTAAGCGAAACCGATAATACCGCTCCCATAATAAACGCTCATATTTATGTTCAACAACCAGCGTGCGCATTTTATGCAAATAGGCTTTCCTGTGTTTTCCAGAAAGCTTATGAAACAGGCGCGTTTCAATCGGGTGATTGCGTAAAAAGTCTTCGTTTATCAGCGTGGTGAAAGCTTCATAATTTAACATCATCAGCGGCTGATATATTTCCAGCAAACCTTTAATAACCCGGTAACCCTGGAGTTCCAACTGTTCAACCTCAGAGTGATTAAACACCTGCTGACGCGCAACGGTTTTAAATATTTGTAGTAAACGGCCCTCTTCACCCTCATCTTCTAATAACGCATGGTTGAATTTTCCATCAAAAATGGCGGGCAGGTTATCAATAAAACGCTTAACGGCATAGGTGACCAGAACATTCTGAACATTAACCCGGAGTGACATGAAGAATTGATCGCTACGGCTGCGGCGTTTTTTACTTCCCGCCTCGCGCCAGGCTTCGCCTACGGTGCGGCTGAACGCATCATTATTATTTATCGGCCCCCAGGCTTTGCTGAGATATTCATACAAACTGTCTACATTGAAAATGGCTTTTTCGACGGCATCATCCAAATCGGCAATACAATATGAAATGTCATCAGCCGCTTCCATGATATAGGTCAGGGGGAAACGATGATGCTCCGTCAAATTGGTGGCCGCACGGAGGTCGCGGATATATTCGCGTTCAGATAAATAGAAACCCGGTTTTTTCATTAAGACGCTAAATTCAGCCGGTTTCTCGCCCTGCCACCATGCCGGCGCAGTATATTTTAGAATACAGGCAACCTGGGAATAGCTCAGATTAAGCTCCAGCAGCGTGTGCACCATGCGAATGGCCTGAGCATTGCCTTCAAAATGGCATAAATCCTGACGAATCATGGCGTTCATCTGGTCAAACGCATGGCGCTGCTCATCAGTTTCTACCCCAGCCACCAGCGGATCGACCAGCTCGGCAGCCAGATTATCTTCAAACCAGTCGTTAATGGCGGCTTCGCCGAAATGGCCAAACGGTGGATTACCCACATCATGTAGCAGGCACGCCATTTCGACCAGGCTTTCAAACGCCCCTTCCATGTCTTCCAGTCCATATTTTGCCAGTCCACCCTGCGTTTTTAGCGTTTGCAGAATCTCTTTACTGATATATCGACCGGTTTGCTGCACTTCAAGCGAATGCGTCAGGCGGGAACGTACTGCGGCGTTACGCTCCAACGGGAATACCTGCGTTTTTTGTTGCAGTCGGCGAATAGCCGCCGAATTAATGATGCGTCCGCGATCGCTTTCAAAATGGCGGGTAATAAAATATTCGCCTTGCGGATCTTTACGGTTGCTATAAGGGCGAGTGAAGCTGATCTTCGTCCTGAAATTGATCGCTGCCATACATGTCCCCGTATTTTTTCGTGAAATAATCCCGTCATTGCCATGATAGACTATGCCCGATTTTTACATTCATTACATTAGCGAGACGCAAAATGAAAGCAGGCATCATTGGCGCAATGGAGCAGGAAGTTACCCTGCTGCGTGACAAAATTGAAAATCGCCAGACCCTGTCTCTGGCGGGTTGTGAAATTTACACAGGCACACTCAATGGTGTCGAGGTTGCGTTGCTGAAATCAGGCATCGGTAAAACCTCAGCCGCTCTCGGCACAACGCTGCTGCTGCAATTATGTAAACCCGATCTGGTTATTAACACCGGCTCCGCGGGCGGTTTAGCCCCTACGTTAACCGTGGGCGACATCGTGGTGTCTGAAGAAGTGCGCTATCACGATGCTGACGTCACGGCGTTTGGCTATGAACCAGGCCAGATGGCAGGTTGTCCTGCCGCCTTTACGGCTGATAGTAACCTGATTGCCGAGGCGGAAGCCTGCATAAAGCAGCTAAACCTGAACGCCGTACGCGGTCTGGTGGTCAGCGGCGATGCCTTTATCAATGGTTCAGAACCCCTGGCACGCATCCGTGCGACCTTCCCGCAGGCCATTGCGGTTGAAATGGAAGCGACCGCCATCGGCCACGTCTGCCATCAGTTCCAGGTGCCTTTTGTGGTCGTCAGGGCGATTTCCGACGTTGCCGATCAGGAATCCCACCTGAGCTTTGACGAGTTTCTAAGCGTCGCCGCCAGACAGTCATCATTGATGGTTGAAAATTTGCTGGCCCGTCTGGCTCGTGGCTAAACACCTGCTGTTTTGCTGGCTGCTGCTGTTGAGCAGCAGCCTGTTTGCTGCCCCGTCCCGCGTCATCACCCTTGCCCCGCACCTGACTGAACTGGCCTTTGCCGCCGGGATTACCCCAATTGCGGTCAGCGCATGGTCCAGTTATCCCCCTGAGGCGAAAAAAATTGAACAGGTTGCTAACTGGCAGGGCATTAATCTCGAACGTATTTTGCAGCTTAAACCCGATGTGGTACTCGCGTGGCGTGGCGGTAACCCGCAGCGTCAGGTGGATCAGCTGCGGCAGTTCGGTATTAACGTGGAATGGGTCGATGCCTCAACGCTGGATGACATGATTGATGCGCTGGCGGGATTAGCAACGTGGAGTCCGGACCCGCAACGCGCCGCGCAAGCCGCCGGGCAACTGCGAAAGCAGGAAGCCGCACTGCGACAGCGCTATAGCCAACAGCGCCCTGTCCCGGTCTTTCTGCAGTTTGGCTTTTCACCCATGTTTACCGCGGCTAAGGCGACGCTGCAGAACGACGTCATCAGGCTGTGCGGCGGGCAGAATATCTTTGCTGACAGTGCGGTCAGTTGGCCTCAGGTGAGTCGTGAACAGGTGCTGATGCGCCATCCGCAGGTCATCATCACCACCGGCGATGCCCAACAGGCGAGTCAGACTGCGCAATTCTGGCTGCCACAACTTAGCGTCAGAGTCATTGCCCTTAACGACGACTGGATCAGCCGCCCGGGGCCGCGCATCCTGTTAGCCGCAGATCAGCTTTGTAAAGCCCTGCATCCAGTTAAATAATGCTGCAGACTGGCGTGCGTAACGCTATAAATTAAAGAAATCCCCTTTACTGCCGTTAATTTTAGATATGAGACACGTGCCACGTAAGCCCGATGTCCTTTAGCGCTTAGCGCATTTGACTACACCAGGAATTTAATATGACCAAAGCCCTGCTTCTGGCCATAGGGCTTGTGATCGCGCAACAGGCATTCGCGGGATCGACGACCGGCTCTATTAACGTCAGACTCGTCATCTATTCACGTTGTGAAGTTAACACTTCAGTGGGTCAATCTGTGCCGCAGGTTGAGTGTGGTCGTCAAATCAGCGCACAGCCGCGCGTGACGCAAACGGTGCTAAAACGCCAGGGGAGTAGGGGAACCAGCGATCGGCTGGTGACCATTGAATGGTAAACGAGGCCGCCGGGTGATGGCGGCTCGCTAATCAGATGCTAAATGACGACCCGCAGCCGCAGGTGGTTTTAGCATTGGGATTGGTCACGATAAAGCGCGATCCTTCCAGCCCTTCAGTGTAATCCACAGAACCGCCCACCAGATATTGCAGGCTCATGGGATCAACCACCAGCGAAACGCCCTGCTTCTCGATGGTCATATCGCCGTCATTCATTTGATCGTCGAAGGTAAAACCATACTGAAAACCGCTGCAACCACCACCAGTGATATACACACGCAGCTTCAGCGCCGGGTTATCTTCGTCAGCAATCAGATTCTTAACTTTGTTGGCTGCTGCGTCGGTAAACTGCAACGGCAGTGCTACTACTTCATCACTCATGTGTTACTCCGTAAACGCCCGGGTCAGAAAACGACCTCAATGTTGCTATTATCTGCCAGCGACCCGACGCAATCAAGCTCTCAGCTTCGCACTCTGTGCCGGATTCACCTGGTTAATTATAGCGGCCTTTCGTCTGCCGCCCCTCTTCCGTAGAATAGCCCGATATTTTATGAACTGCTGGAGCCGAAAATGAGTAAGTCTGAAGAACTGTTCGCTGAAGCACAACGCCTGATTCCCGGCGGTGTGAACTCGCCGGTACGTGCGTTTACCGGTGTGGGCGGCGTTCCGCTGTTCATTGAACATGCTGACGGTGCATATCTTTATGACGCCGATGGTAAAAAATACATCGATTATGTCGGTTCATGGGGCCCCATGGTGCTGGGACATAATAACGATGGCATCCGTAATGCCGTGATTGAGGCAGCCCAGCGCGGCCTGAGCTTTGGTGCGCCAACTGAGATGGAAGTCACCATGGCGCAGCTGGTGTGTAAGCTGGTTCCCAGCATGGAAATGGTGCGGATGGTGAACTCCGGTACCGAAGCCACCATGAGCGCGATTCGTCTGGCGCGGGGTTTTACCGGGCGCGACAAAATCATTAAATTTGAAGGTTGCTACCACGGTCATGCCGATCACCTGCTGGTGAAAGCCGGTTCCGGTGCCTTGACGCTGGGGCAACCTAATTCCCCTGGCGTGCCTGCCGATTTTGCAAAGCATACGCTGACCTGCACATACAACGATCTCGATTCGGTTCGCGCGGCGTTTGAACAGTATCCGCAGGCTATCGCTGCCATTATCGTTGAACCCGTTGCCGGGAATATGAACTGTATTCCGCCCCAACCCACGTTTTTACCGGGCCTGCGCGCGCTCTGTGATGAGTTTGGCGCGCTGCTGATTATCGATGAAGTGATGACAGGTTTCCGCGTTGCGCTGGGTGGCGCGCAGGCACATTACAACGTGAAACCGGATCTCACCTGCCTCGGCAAAATCATCGGTGGTGGCATGCCTGTCGGTGCCTTTGGTGGCCGTCGGGAGGTGATGAATGCACTGGCACCGACCGGTCCGGTTTATCAGGCAGGTACGCTGTCCGGTAACCCTGTCGCCATGGCTGCCGGTTATGCCTGCTTAACCCAGATTGCCCAGCCGGGCATGCATGACAAGCTGAACAGCCTGACGTCACAGTTAGCACAGGGACTGGTTGAGGCGGCAAAACAGGAAAATATTCCTGTCGTCGTGAATCAGGTTGGCGGCATGTTTGGCCTGTTCTTCACCGATGCCGCGAGCGTCACCTGCTATAAAGACGTGACGCAGTGCGATGTTGAACGCTTTAAGCGCTTCTTCCATTTGATGCTCGAAGAAGGCGTTTACTTTGCGCCCTCCGCCTTTGAGGCCGGCTTTATGTCGCTGGCGCACAGTGCAGAGGATATTCAGCACACCATCGATGCCGCGCGTCGCTGCTTTGCTAAGCTGTAAGGTGACAGACCGGCAAACGCCGGTCTTTTTTTCAACGTGAACGCCGCAACAACCAGATAAAATAGGGCGCGCCTAAAAAGGTTGCCATCAATCCTGCCGGAATCTGGTTTGGAAAAGCCACCATTCGCCCGCACCAGTCAGCAACCACCATTAAACCTGCCCCGAGCAACCCAGACAGTAACAGCTGCGGTAGCGCCCGCCGGAAGCCCAGCATGCGCGCCATGTGCGGTGCCATCAGTCCCACAAAGCTCAGAGGCCCAATCGTCAGCGTGGCGCAGGCTGTTAAGGCCGCAGCCAGCAGCAGCAGTGCCAGACGCGAGGCGGTGAGCGCCATTCCGGCCGAGCGCGCCGTCGCGCTGCCAAGCGGCAACAGCGTGAGCCAACGGCTGGCCAGCGGCGCTAATGACACCAGCACCACCGCACAGACAGCACTTTGCAGCGCCTGGGTGGCACTGACGTTATAAGTGGAGCCGGAGATCCAGGTCAGTAACCCCGACATCCGGGGATCGCCATTGGCCATCAACAGCATCAGAATGGTGACAAAGGCACTGTTTAACGCCATCCCGGCCAGCAGCATGCGTTCAGGGGAAAAACCGCCGCGACTGGCCACCAACATAATGATCGCCAGCGTCACCGCCGCGCCCAGCGCACCGGCGGGTAACAGGAATGCCAGCGCATTGCCGGGCACGAAGAACAACATCACGACTGCGCCGCAGGCCGCGCCGGAACTGATGCCCAAGACTTCAGGGCTGGCCATCGGGTTCCCCGTGAGTCGCTGGATCAGGCTGCCGGCAACGCCAAGCATTAAGCCTACCTCCAGGGCCGCCAGCACACGCGGTGCGCGCCAGGGTAGCAGCTGCTGTAGCAGGTCACCGCTGGTCCAGATCCAGCCTTGCGCATCCCGTCCAAACGCCAGACACAGCCATGCCAGCATGCCTAACAGCGCTAAGCCGATCAGGCTCCAGCGCAGAACGTGATGGCGTTCGACCGGAACCTTGTCGCCCTGATCCAGTGCGGGTGGAACGGAACCGGTTCGCAGACGCGGCAACAGCCACAGCAGAATCGGCACGCCCAGTAGCGCCGTCACCGTGCCGGTAGAAACCTCGCGCCAGTGCGTCGTAAGCCACAGGACGCAGGCATCAGCCAGCCACAGCAGCAATGCGCCAATCAGCGGGGCCAGCAGCATGCGGCTCAGCAAGCGGCGTCCACCGAGCAGCCTTGCCAGCAGCGGCGCGAACAAGCCGATAAAACCAATGATACCGGCGACGCTCACCAACTGTGCGCTAAGCAATATCGCCAGCACCAGAATCGCTAACCGGGTAGCGGACAGGGCCAGCCCGAGGTTTTTTGCCACGCCATCGTCCAGCCCCATGAGCGTCAGCGGCCTCAGCAGCGCCAGAGACAGTAACAGCGCCAGCATCAGTCGCGGCCAGAGCTGGGTAACACTGTCCCAGCTCATCTGGTTCAATGCGCCTGTGCTCCACAGAAACATATTTTGCAGTTGGTCGTGATTGAAGATGGCGAAGATCTGGTTAACAGCACCGCTGTAAAGACTGAGGACCAGCCCGGCCAGGATCAAGGTTACGGGTGACAGGCGTTTGCTCCAGGCCACGCTAAATACCAGCGCCCCCACCAACAACGCACCACCCGAGGCGGCAAGCTGCTGGGTAACGACTCCGCCCGGCAGGTGCCACAACGTGGCGACGGTAATTCCCAGTTGTGCGCCGGATGAAACGCCTAATGTTCCCGGTTCCGCCAGAGGGTTACGCAGAACCTGCTGAAACAGCAGTCCCGCTAATCCCAGACCGGCCCCCACCAACAGCGCCAGCGCCCAGCGCGGCAGCAAACTGTAGTGAAACACCATCTGTTGCACATTCGTGGTATCAGGTGTCCACAGGGCCTGTGTCCATTGCCCCAGGGGCAACGCCTGCTGAAAGTTTATTGCGGTGAGCGCCAGCGCCAGTAAAAACAGTACGCCCAGCACGGTGACTGAGAAAAAACGATAGCGCATCAGACTTTCTCCAGCGCATGTTCCAGCACGCGTATAAAGTGCAAGGCAGAGAGTGTTGCCCCGTAATACCAGACCGCCGGTACGCGTTGAAAATGGCCGCTGTGGACAAAAGGCATTGCCTGCCACAGCGGGCTGCGTGACAGCTGCTGCATAACGGCCGCATTGTCATGATCGAAGCAGATGGTTTCCACGTCGTGAAACGCCGCCAGCCGCTCCAGGCCAATCACTGAACTTCCCCAGAAATTGGTTTCGCCCTGCCAGGCGTTCTGCAGACCAAGCAACGCCATGACCTCAAGGAATAAGCTGTTTTTACCGAAGGTGATGGCATGGCGACTGTCAAGCAGTGACATCAGCAGGATGGCACGTCCGGCATGCGGTGCCAGACGCTGGCGCGCCGCGGCGATTTCCTCGTCCATGCGTTGCAGGTGCGCGGCTGCCTGGGCTTCCCGCCCCAGCCTGGCGCCGAGGGCCTGCAGAGAGACACGCGCCCGGGAGAGCGGTTTACCGTCGCCGCCGTGCAGGTCAAACCCCATAATCGGCGCAATACGCTGGAGTTTTTCTTTAGGCGGTCCATAGCCGTTTGAACAGAGAATCAGTGAGGGATGCATCTGGGTCATCAGTTCAAGGTTAGGCTCGGTACGCAGCCCAACATCCACCACGCCGGCAGGCAAGGCTGGCTGCCCAACCCAGATATTATAATTATGCACATCGGCGACCCCAAAGGGCTTAACGCCTAACGCCAGCAGCAGCTCGGTGGGTAACCACTCAAGCGCGATGATGCGATCGGGATCGGGATCGGGCTGCGCCGCCTGGAGTGAAAAGGGGCTCATCAGTGGCGATAACGCCATCGCCATCATCAGGCGACGGCGGAACAAATCGGGCATTATCGGGTCCTTAACACACAAAACTCACCGGCGCACCGCCGCCGGGATGGGGGAAGATCCCCATTGGAATACCGTAAATCGCCTGCAAAACGTCCGCCTGCATAATGTGGTCCGGCCCGCCTTCAGCGATAAGCGCGCCACCGCGTAATGCCACCAGATGGTCACAGTAACGGGCAGCCATATTGATATCGTGTAATACCGTAATAACGGTTAAGCCATGCTCCCGACTCAGTGTCTGAATCAGGGCCAGCACATCAACCTGATGGGCGATATCCAGTGCGGAAGTGGGTTCATCCAGCAGCAGACAGCGGCTGTTTTGCGCCACCATCATCGCCAGCCAGGCGCGTTGCCGTTCGCCGCCCGATAAGCTGTCTACCAGCCGTGAGGCAAAAGGCGTTAACCCTACGCGCGAAATCGCCTGCTCAACGCGGTCGCGGTCCTCCTGAGTGAAACGCCCCAGCGCCCCATGCCAGGGATAGCGCCCAATGGCCACCAGCTCGCGCACCGTCATACCTTCTGCAGCCGGCAGTTGCTGAGGTAAATAGGCGACCTCACGGGCAAATACTTTGCTGTTCAGGCTCTCCACGGGCCGCTCATTCAGGAGCACCCGGCCTTCGCTGGCCGCGTGATGCCGCCCCAGCATTTTTAACAGCGTGGATTTTCCCGAACCATTGTGACCAATCAGCGCGGTTACTTTGCCTGGTGTAAAAGAGAGAGACAGCGGCTGGAGAAGCGTGCGACCGGGTACACGAAAGCTGGCATTATCCAGTTTGAAGGTCGTCTGTTGGTGCTGCGGAAGCTGCATGGTAATCCCTGTAAACGGGCGCCGAAGCGCCCTCATCGATCAGAACCGGAACGTGGCGGTGCCTACAATCTGCCGTTCTGCGCCCCAGTAGCACGCATATTCACGGTAACAACTGGCAACGTAGTCGCGGTTAAACAGGTTATTAACGTTAACGCCTACCGTTGATCCAGGCAAACCAAAACGTCCTAAATCATATTTCAGTGCAGCATCGACGGTGGTATAACCCGCCACGCTAAAGTTCTGGTTGGCATCAGGACCGTTGCTATACAGCCCCTGACTTTCGCCCACGTAACGGATGCCCGCGCCGACCGTGACGCCTGACAGCGCGGTTTCGTGGAAGGTATAGTCACTCCACAGCGACGCCATGTGTTTGGGCACCTCAACCGGGGTCTTGCCCTGAAGCTGAGTATCTTTCGTATATTCGGCATCGGTATAGGTATAAGAGGCCGTCAGGTTTACATTGGCGTTCAGCGCCGCTTTCGCTTCGAGTTCAACACCGCGAGAACGGATTTCGCCGCTCTGGATGCTGAAATTAGGACTGTTAGGATCAGCCGTTAAGTTTTTGGTCTTTGTCAGCTCATAAATCGCGGCCGTGACAACGACAGGGCGATCTTTTGGCACAAACTTTACGCCCGTTTCATACTGCTTAGCGCGCGAAGGGTCGAAAGGTTGACCACTTTGAGTCGTTCCGGATGTCGGAATGAAGGATTCGCTATAACTGAAATAAGGCGCGATACCATTATCGAACACATAGTTTAAGCCGCCACGCCAGGTAAACGCCTGGTCATGACTTTTAACTTCGGTACTGCTACTCCGATTAAAAGCAGAAGTCATTGCGTAATCATAGCGACTGCCCAATGTCAGTACCCAACGATCCCATTCCATCTGGTCTTGTGCATACAGGCCGGTTTGCTCCTGTTTGTTGAGATAGCGATACGGGGAAGGTGTGCCGATTAGCGCGTCATTGCCGTATTGCGGATTAACCGCATTCAACGGGAATGCTGAGCCAAAAGCCGCATTAATATCATTTCGCATGCGCTGATAATCAACGCCAAACAGTAACGTATGATCAAGCTGGCCGGTGGCAAATTTAGCCTGAGCCTGATTATCCACCGCAAACTGATTCAGTTTCTCGTCTGAAGCCGCAGACCCGCGGGTGATTTGCTGAGTGGCTGCATCAAAGCCGTTACCATAAATACTGCGATAATCCGTGGTTAACTCGGCATAACGCAGGTTCTGCCGCACCGTCCAGGTCTCATCAAAACGGTGCTCAAAGCTGTAGCCCAGCATTTTGGTATTGCGTGAGATGCGGTTGCTCTTCTCGCCCTCATCAAAGTTGGTCGGCAGTTTGTACTGGCTGCCATCAGGCCGGGTGATCGGCACCACGGTCCCTTCACGCGGGAGCCAGCCGTAGTAGCCGGTATCCGGCTCGTTCTGGAAATAGGTCAGCAGATCAAGACGGGTGTTTTCATCTGGTCGCCAGCTGAATGAAGGCGCGATGGTATAACGCTTCTGCTTGTTATTCGCCTGCTGGGCATCCTGGCTACTGGCCAGGCCTGTCAGACGGTAGCTGTACACGCCTGCGTCGTCTATTGCGCCGCCAAAGTCGAAACCGGTGGAGTAAAGGTTATGGTTGCCCATCTGGAACTGGACTTCGCGCAGCGTTTCCTGAGTGGGACGCTTGCTGACTAAAGCGACGACACCGCCGGGATTGCTTTTACCGTACAGCACGGAAACCGGACCGCGCAGCAGTTCAGCCCGCTCCAGAAAATAGGGATCGATAGCGAATTCAGAGTAGTTGTCACCCTGCAGCTTCAACCCATCGAGATACTGATTGGTGTTGGTTTCGCTAAAACCGCGAATCGACAGCGCGTCAATGACTGCGGAACTGCCGCGGTTGCCGGTCAGTACGCCAGGCGTATAGTTAAATGCCTGCTTGACGCTGCTGACGCTGCGCATGTCCATTTCTTCACGCGTGACCACGGAAACCGACTGCGGGTTCTTTTCAATCGGCGTATCCGTTTTGGTGCCGGTGGCGCTGCGTTTCGCGGCGACGGTCGGTGCCGGGCCCCACGGACTTTCCTGCGCAACAGCGGCACCGCCGTTTGCTGAAACCACCACCGTTTGTTCGGCGAAGGCCAGGGGAGTTGCGCCACTCGATATCAGCGCAATCATCAGTGCCAAAGGACGAG
Organism: Pantoea sp. Fr+CA_20; assembly: GCF_024520835.1. Lineage (NCBI taxonomy): Bacteria > Pseudomonadati > Pseudomonadota > Gammaproteobacteria > Enterobacterales > Erwiniaceae > Pantoea > Pantoea sp. Fr+CA_20. The sequence continues at coordinate 55,170 of NZ_JALNPN010000018.1, read as the reverse complement.
GGGTAAACGACCCTGGTGTGAAACCAAAAGTGGTGGTGCGCGCAGTCATGAAGGTGTCTCTCAAATGGGGATGATTAAGCGAATCGAAACGATAATGATTATTATAACGGTTCGATAATATGCGAAGTGCAACAATCTCTGCAAGCAGAATTCCCTACTGTGGCGCTGTTTGTAGCCTGTTTACAGCGTATTTATCAGGCATAAAAAAAGGCACCGAAGTGCCTTCTTTTCACTGCTTTTGACCCGTTACTTGCCGAACATGTCTTTTATCCAACCTGCAACGCCATCGCTGTCTTTTTGCTCCTGCTGTTGCTGCTGTTGCAATTGCTGTTGTTGCTGTTGTTGTTGCTGCTGCATTTGCTGAACCTGTTGCTGCTGTTGCTGACACAGTGCATTCGGGTCCAGTGCCCAAACCGGCAATGAGCGCCAGGTACTGCTGCCTGAGCCACAAACAAAGTTGCCCGCTGAGTCGATATTCATCATCGTCACGTCTTCCGGCGGCGTCAGTTGCAACGGCATCGGTGCCTGGTTATCAAGATAGCGACGGTAGATCTGCATCGCACCGCTGGCACCGTACAGCTTGGTCGGCTGGTTGTTATCACGCCCAACCCAGGTGATCGCCACTTCTTTACCATCGACACCGGCGAACCAGCTGTCTATCAGGTCGTTAGTGGTCCCTGTTTTGCCCGCCAGATGCGCATTAGGGAAGCGAGCGCCCAGGGCGCGTGCCGTACCGTGATCGGCAACCTGCTGCATCGTGTACAACGTTAAATAGGCAGCCTGCGCAGGCTCTACCCGTTGCGCCTGCGGGAAGCTCTGGTACAGCACCGTTCCGTCTTCGGCAATCACGGAACGCACCGCTGACAGGTCCGCACGATTCCCTCCGCTGGCAATCGACTGAAACGCCTGGGCCACTTCAATCGGCGTCAGGTTGAGTGCGCCCAGCAACATTGCCGGCACCGGGTTGAGCTGATCTTTAGGTACACCCAGTTTGGTCCAGGTATCCACCACCGCATTCAGCCCCAGCGTCATGCCAAGATTCACCGTCGGCACGTTCATGGAGTTGGTCAACGCATCCACCAGCATGACTTTGCCACTGAAGCGGCGGTCGTCATTCATGGGTTTCCAGATGCTGCCATTGGGCTGTTTCAGCGCAATAGGCTCATCGGCAATCCAGCTATTGAGTCGATATGTATTTGGCTGGCTCAGTGCGGTGAGATAGGTGGCCGGTTTTGCCAGTGAACCAATAGAACGGCGGGCCTGTAACGCACGGTTATACCCGGCGAACTGCGGATCGGCCCCGCCGACCATCGCGCGGACTTCACCGCTGAAACGGTCAACGACCACCATCGCGGTTTCCAGATCTTTCAGACCGCGCTGTTTTTTCAGGGTTGGAATGCCGTCGATAACCGCTTTTTCAGCGGCATCCTGCGAGACCGGATCTAAGGTGGTGAAAATTTTCACCCCCGACAGATCTTTAACCTTGTCACCCAGTTTTGCCTGAAGCTCATTACGCACCATCTGCATAAACGCAGGCTGTGGCGTAATCACACCGCCTTTCGGCTGCACGCCTAACGGACGCGCCGACAGCATGTCATACAGTTCCTGGTCGATGACTTTCTGCTGCTGCAACAAGCGCAGCACCAGATTGCGTCTTTCCAGTGCCAGTTTCGGGTTACGCCATGGGTTATAGAGCGAAGCGCCTTTTACCATGCCGACCAGCATTGCCTGCTGATCCAGACTCAGCTCATCCACCGGACGGCCAAAGTAGTAAAGGCTGGCCAAAGGGAAACCACGAATCTGATCGTTACCTGCCTGACCGAGATACACTTCGTTAAGGTAAAGCTCCAGAATGCGATCTTTGCTGTAACGCGCGTCCATGATCACGGCCATATAGGCTTCACGCGCTTTACGCCACAGCGAACGCTCGTTGGTCAGGAACAGGTTTTTTACCAGCTGCTGAGTCAGCGTACTGCCCCCCTGAACCGCCTTACCTGCCGTGATATTCGCGACAAAGGCACGGCCAATGGAGTACGGGCTGATACCATCATGCTCGTAAAAATGGCGATCCTCGGTGGCGATTAACGTATCGACCAGCAGATCCGGGAAGCCCGCACGGGGCACGAACAGGCGCTGTTCACCATTAGGCGACTGCAGCATGGTGATCAGACGCGGATCAAGACGGAAGAAACCAAAATCGCGCCCGGTTTCAACGTTTTTAATCTCGCTGAGTTCATCTTTGCTAAAGGTCATACGGGCATGAATCTGCCCCTCTTTGCTGTCCGGGAAATCAAATGGACGGCGCAACAGTTCGATAGTGTTGCCCTTAACCGAGAACTCACCCGGGCGCGTAATACGTGAAACTTCACGGTATTGCGTGCCTTCAAGCAGGGCGACCATTTCGCTTTTGTTGTAGGCCATGCCGGGTTCAAGGCTGACCATACGACCATATACGGTTGCGGGCAGTTGCCACACTTTACCGTCAATGCGGCTGCGAATTTCCGAGTCGAGGTATACGCCCCACGCGGCCATTACCACCACAAATACCAGGAACAGCTTAATTAACCATCCCAGCCAACGGCGTTTGCCGCGCGGCGGTTTTCCACCTTTACCTTTACGTGGCACCGGCGCTTCCTCCTCGTAGTCATCATCAAAATCGTCCTGAGCAACATCGTCATCGATGTCTCTGCGCCGCCCACGGCGGGCGCTGCTGCGCGGAGGCAGCGCTTTTCCTTTGCGCCCAATAGGTTCGCGATCGTTCCCAGACATTCGTTTTATTCTCCAGGCATAGCTTACGGCTGCGCCGCTACTCTAACTGCTTTCTTCACTGTCGCATGGCAGAACCCTCTGAATTAATCAGAGGTTCCACCCTGTGACGTCTTCTTTTTTGTCCGTCTTGTCGGCAAGGCGGAAGCCGGATCGTCAGGCCAGGGATGTTTGGGATAACGCCCTTTCATCTCTTTTTGCACGTCCTTATAGGCACCACGCCAGAAAGCGGCGAGGTCACGGGTAATCTGCAAGGGCCGCTGGGCGGGCGATAACAGCTCCAGTACCAGTGGAATGCGCCCTTCTGCCACGCTTGGGTTGCTGGCTTCGCCGAACATTTCCTGGATGCGCACCGCCAGTGCAGGCGGTTTATCTGCATCATAGCGAACAGGCAGCCGACTTCCGGTGGGCACAGTGTAATGAGTTGGCAGCACAGTATCCAGCCGCTGACGTTGTGACCATGTGAGCAAATGTAAGAGCGCGCTGACCAGATTCACCGCCTGTAAACTTTTCAGATCACGCACCGTGGTCATCTGGGGCAGAAGCCAGTGTTCAAGCGTCTCGATCAGGCTGGCGTCGTCAACCTCAGGCCAGTGTTCCTCTGGCAACCACTGTGCCGCACACTGGATGCGCAGACGCAACTGTTCTGCCTCCGGCGTCCAGCCCAACACCGATAGCCCTTTTTTGCCAATCCAGCGTAGCATTGCCGCCTGCAAGACTTTTGCGTCGGGACGGGCTAGCGGCTGGGTTTTCAGTATCAGTTCGCCAATCTGCTCGCGGCGCAACGTGCGTAACGTGCCCTTCTCCTCATCCCATTCCACCTCGGTGCGCTGTTCAATCAGTTGCGGACAGCGCTGCGTCAGTGCCTCGATATCAACGGGAATCGCCATCAGGATACGCGCGTCGGGCGCGCTGCTGCCCTGTAACAAGGTGGGGGCAATTAACCATTCATAACGCGTCAGCGCCTGCTGTTCGTCCAGCATCGCGCCCAGGCCGTTAGCTAACTGATAGCGGCCGCTGTTATCGCGGCGACGTGCCAGACGGTCGCTGAAGCCGGCGGTCAGCAGGGCGGCAAAATGGTCTTCGTCTAACCGACCGCCCTTTACGCCGATGCGTTTTTGCCAGTGCTGTGCGCGGCGCTGCCACTGTGGCAATGGACGATAAAGCGCATCACGCAGATCGGCTCCGGCACTGCGAGGCGGATCTTCCAGAACCGCCACCAGCAAGGCCGCGCTGGCAACGGCGTCAGGGTCACTGCCTGCTGCACATAAAATAGCGCTGAGCCGGGCGTCGCTGCCCAGCTGCGCCATGCGTCGTCCCTGGGCATTGAGGTGGCCCTGCTCGTCCAGAGCCCCAAGCCGCACCAGCTGCTGCTGAGCCGCACGCAGGTGCTTTTCCGGCGGCAAATCTATCCACTGCAATTGTTCGATACGGGTACAGCCCCACTGCAGCAACTCCAGCCATAACGACGCGAGATCGCTGTGCAAAATTTCTGCTTCGCTTTGCGCGGGCGCGCGTGAGGCCTGTTCCTGTGGTGTCAGATGCAGACAAATACCGGGCATGACACGTCCGGCTCGTCCGGCTCGCTGGGTCATGGATGCCTGACTGATGCGCTGAGTCTGCAAGCGCGTAACGCCGCTGCGAGCGTCAAACTGGGCTTTTCGCTCCAGGGCGCTGTCCACGACCAGCCGGATACCTTCAATGGTTAAGCTGGTTTCGGCAATGTTGGTCGCCAGCACCACTTTGCGGCGTCCGCTGGCGGCAGGCAGGATGGCCCGTTGCTGGGCCGCAAGAGGAAGTGCCCCATACAGCGGCGTTAAATCCACGTCGTCGTCAACGCGCGTCTCCAGTTCCCGTTTTACCCGCTCAATTTCGGCGATGCCGGGCAGGAACAGGAGCAGCGAGCCCGTTTCGTCGCGCAGTAACTGTGCGACTTCGCGCGCGACCGCATCATCAAAACGCAAGGTCTGGCTCAGCGCCGTATAGCGCCGTTCAACCGGATAGCTGCGCCCTTCAGAAGTAATCAAAGGAGCGTCCGGCAACAGTGCCGCCAGCCGCGCATTATCAAGCGTCGCCGACATCAGCAGGATTTTTAGATCTTCACGTAACCCCTGTTGCACATCCAGTAGCAGCGCCAGCGCCAGATCGGCCTGCAGGCTCCGCTCATGAAATTCATCCAGGATAACCAGCGACACGCCCTCCAGCATCGCATCCTGTTGCAGCATTCGGGTCAGAATGCCTTCGGTCACCACTTCAAGCCGGGTCATTGGCCCTGTGCAGTTTTCGCCGCGCATACGGTAGCCCACCGTCACGCCGGGTTGTTCACCCAACTGCTCGGCCAGACGTTGCGCCACGTTGCGCGCGGCTAAACGGCGCGGCTCCAGCATAATAATGCGTCCCGGCAAGGCCTTGTGCTGTAAAAGCTGAAGTGGCAGCCAGGTGGATTTACCTGCGCCCGTGGGCGCGGCCAGCAGGATGTTTGAGGCATCATTAAGCGCACTCAGAAGGTCAGGCAACACCGCGCTGACGGGTAAATCACTCACCGCAAACTCCGCGAATGGCTATGTTAAGATGGCGCGCATTGTAGCACTCATCCGTGAGGATTGCCGGAGACCGCCATGGCGTTACAACGCTTATTTTTTGCTATTACCCCGCCTGACACGCTGCAGCAGCAACTGGTGCACTGGCGGGCACAAACCTTTCATGCGGAGGCGGGCCGCCCCATTGCGGCGGCGAACCTTCACCTGACGCTGGCTTTTCTGGGCGATGTGTCGGCTGGAACGTCACAACAGTTGCAGGCCCTGGCGTCACGCATAAACCAGCCAGCATTTGACGTTGCGTTAGACGATGCAGGTCACTGGCCGCGCCCCGGCGTCGTGTGGCTGGGTTGCCAGCGCCCCCCGCGCGGCTTGTTACAGCTGGCAAGCCTGCTGCGCGCTCAGGCCGCGCGACATGGCTGCGAACAACCGGCTCAGCCCTTTCATCCCCACGTCAGCCTGTTGCGTGCGGCGACCCAGCCTGTCGCCCTGCCGCCACGTGGCTTTCACTGGCAATTTACGGTCAGTCAGTTTTCCCTTTTTACCTCAGAGTACGCGCAAGGCCGGACACGCTACCGCACGCTGGCCAGTTGGCCGTTACTCTCTTAATCAGGAGCCTTATGCTTTTTTCTTCCGCTCTTAAACCCGCGCGTCTTATTACTCGCTATAAGCGTTTTCTGGCCGATGTTGTGACGCCCGAAGGCGAAACGCTGACGATACATTGCGCGAATACCGGCGCAATGACCGGCTGTGCCACGCCGGGCGATACCGTGTGGTACTCCACGTCAGACAGCCTGACGCGCAAATACCCGCACAGTTGGGAAATGACCGAGACGCAGCAAGGCCACTGGATCTGTGTCAATACGCTGCGCGCCAATCAACTGGTGCGTGAAGCGCTGGACGAAAACCGACTTTTACCGCTGACCGGCTACGCGAAATGTCAGGCGGAAGTTAAATACGGCAGTGAAAAAAGCCGAATTGATTTCCTGCTCAAAGCAGAGGAGCGACCTGAGTGCTATATTGAGGTGAAATCCGTAACGCTTTTACAGGAAGGTAAAGGCTATTTTCCGGATGCGGTGACGATTCGAGGGCAGAAACACCTGCGTGAGCTGAGTAAGGCTGCCGCAGAAGGTCATCGGGCCGTTTTGTTGTTTGCCGTTCTGCACTCGGGGATTGAGGACGTTTCCCCGGCGCGTCACATTGATGCTGCTTACGCAGAACAACTGGTACAGGCGCAGCTGAGTGGCGTGGAGATTTTGGCTTACCGGGCAGAACTGTCATCAGCAGGTATGTTTCTGACGACCGCCATTGACGTAACATTGTAATATCATTGGCATCGTTCTGTGATATGACTATCTTCTGTCAGGGGCTAACTACGCTGTTCCTCACAGGCTTGTCAAGATGCGATCAGGAATAATTGCCAACCTTGACTGCTTCTGTTATTTATAGCGGCCTGTTTTTTCCCCGTTGGGGGATCGATGTACCCAAGAGAGGGTCATCATTAAGGTTAGCGTGTATGCGCTTACCGATGGCAATCAAAGGGTATAGTGCGTGTTATCCAGGAGAGAAACAACATGCAAGAAGGGCAAAACCGTAAAACATCGTCCCTGAGTATTCTCGCCATCGCTGGGGTGGAGCCTTATCAGGAGAAGCCAGGCGAAGAGTATATGAATGACGCGCAACTGGACCATTTTCGCAAGATTCTGGAAGCCTGGCGCAATCAATTGCGGGACGAAGTCGATCGCACCGTTACACACATGCAGGATGAAGCTGCAAACTTCCCGGACCCGGTTGACCGTGCCGCTCAGGAAGAAGAGTTCAGCCTGGAACTGCGTAACCGCGACCGCGAGCGTAAGTTAATTAAGAAGATCGAAAAAACGCTGAAGAAAGTCGAAGACGACGACTTCGGCTATTGCGATTCCTGTGGCGTCGAGATCGGTATCCGCCGTCTTGAAGCGCGTCCTACTGCCGATCTGTGCATCGACTGTAAGACACTGGCAGAAATTCGTGAGAAGCAAATGGCGGGCTAATGTTGCCGTCTGACTGCAGCCACACGGCGGGAAAAGGCCATCTTTTTCCGCCGTCTGGTTCATAATGCCTATGTCATTCTCATCCTGCGTTGGGCGCTTTGCCCCATCCCCTTCCGGTGAACTCCATTTCGGCTCCCTGATTGCTGCGTTAGGCAGTTACCTCAGCGCTCGCGCACAGCATGGTCGCTGGCTGGTGCGTATTGAAGATATCGATCCGCCTCGTGAAGTCGCGGGTGCCGCAACGCGGATTCTGCAACAGCTGGAGCATTACGGCCTGAACTGGGATGGTGAGGTGATGTGGCAGTCACAGCGGCATAACGCCTATCGTGACGCACTACAGTGGTTGAGAACGCAGCGTCAAAGTTATTTCTGCACCTGTTCGCGAAGCCGCATTCAGCAAACTGGCGGCTTTTACGATGGTCACTGTCGGGACCGGCAACATGGCCCCGATAAGGCAGCCCTGCGCCTGCGCCAGCATGCACCTGTCTATCGTTTTCAGGATCGGCTCAGGGGCGAGGTCGTCGCCGACAGGCGACTGGCTGAAGAAGATTTTATTATTCATCGTCGTGATGGGCTGTTTGCTTACAATCTGGCGGTGGTCGTGGACGATCATCATCAGGGCATCACAGAAATTGTGCGTGGGGCTGATTTAATTGAGCCAACGGTACGGCAGATTGCGCTTTATCAGCAATTCGGCTGGATGCCGCCGGACTATCTGCATTTGCCCCTGGCGATCACCGCTGATGGTCACAAACTTTCTAAACAAAATCATGCGCCCGCGCTGCCTGATGGGGATACACGTCCCTGCTTGGTACAGGCTTTACGCTTTCTGGGGCAGCCGGTTGGCGAAGGTTGGAAGGACAAAACGCAGGAGAAACTGCTGTCTGAGGCTGTGAAGCAGTGGAATATCGCTTTGATACCTCATGATAACGCCCTGATAACGGATGCATAGACAACAGCATTCTCAAATGATTCACAACAGGCTATGATTAGCCGCTGATTTTACCTACACCCTAATTGTCACTGTCGAGGTGTCCCATTTTTACCCGAGTAGCTAATTTTTGCCGGAAAGTCCTGAAGCGTGATGACGAGGAAGCACCAGCAGAGGTTGAACCTGAGAGTCATATGACCATCATTCCTCGTGAAAGCCACACCATCTCACGTAAAGACATCAGCGAAAATGCCCTCAAGGTGCTATATCGCCTGAATAAAGCCGGTTATGAAGCCTATCTTGTTGGCGGTGGCGTACGCGATTTGCTGCTGGGGCAGAAGCCGAAAGACTTCGACGTGACCACAAACGCCACGCCGGAGCAGATGCGTAAACTGTTCCGCAACTGCCGTCTGGTTGGTCGTCGTTTCCGTCTGGCGCACGTGATGTTTGGCCCGGAAGTCATCGAAGTGGCAACGTTCCGCGGTCATCATCAGATTGAAGAGACCACCGACGATCAGAACAACTCTCAGCGTGCCCAGAGCGGTATGCTGCTGCGCGACAACATTTTTGGCAACATCGAAGATGATGCCCAGCGTCGCGATCTGACCATCAACAGCCTCTATTACAGCGTGGCCGATTTTTCGGTGCGCGACTATGTTGGTGGGCTGAACGATCTGCAACAAGGCATCATTCGCCTGATTGGCGACCCGGAAACCCGTTATCGCGAAGATCCGGTGCGGATGCTGCGTGTCGCGCGTTTCGCTGCCAAACTGAATATGCGCATTGCGCCTGAAACGGCCGAGCCGATTCCACGCCTGGCGTCGTTGCTACGTGACGTGCCCGCCGCGCGCCTGTTTGAAGAGTCGCTAAAGCTGCTGCAGGCCGGCTATGGCTACAGTACCTGGCTTAAACTGTGTGAATACCAGTTATTTCAGCCGCTGTTCCCGACGCTGGCGCGTAACTTTACCGAGAACGGCGACAGCCACATGGAACGCATGCTGGCGCAGGTGCTGAAGAACACCGATAACCGTATTCAGAATGATATGCGGGTTAATCCGGCGTTTCTGTTTGCCGCGATGTTCTGGTATCCCCAGCTTGAAGCCGCCGAACGCATTGCGCAGGAAAGTGGCCTGACCTATTACGATGCCTTTGCCCTGGCAATGAACGATACGCTGGATGAAGCCTGCCGTGCGCTGGCGATCCCTAAACGCATCACATCGTTAATTCGTGATATCTGGCAGCTGCAGTTACGCATGTCTCGTCGCCATGGTAAGCGAGCCTGGAAGCTGATGGAGCATCCGAAGTTCCGCGCCGCTTACGACCTGCTCTCTTTGCGGGCTGAGGTAGAAAACAACCCGGAACTGCTGCGTCTGAGTAAGTGGTGGGGCGAGTTCCAGGTGGCCGCGCCGCCACAGCAGAAGACCATGCTGAATACGCTGGGAGACGATCCGGCACCACGCAGCCGCACACGTCGCCCACGTCGCCGTTCAACGGCTCCGCGTCGTGATAACAATAGCGCGTCATGACACGTGTGTATCTGGCACTAGGCAGTAACCTTGCCGATCCGCTGCATCAGATTGATGCAGCGCTGTCAGCGCTGGATGCACTCCCTGATACACAGCGCGTGGCGACCTCCGCTTTTTACCGGACGCCGCCCTATGGCCCACCGGACCAGCCCGATTATCTCAATGCGGCCGTCGCTCTCGATACCGCGTTGTCTGCCGAGGCGCTGCTGGACCAGACGCAGCGCATTGAGCAGGAACACGGTCGCGTTCGCAAGGCCGAGCGCTGGGGACCACGCACGCTGGATATTGATATCATGTTGTTTGGTACAGCCAGCCTCAACAGCGACCGTCTCATCGTGCCGCATTATGATTTGCTTAATCGCGCATTTATGCTGGTTCCGTTGCTGGAGATTGCCCCCGATCTGAGCCTGCCAGACGGTCGGTCGCTCAAACCAATCCTGGCCCAGTTGGACCGTTCCAGCATCCGACCATGGCACAGCTAAGCACCTAATCACACTTCATGGATTCCGCTCTGCAACACTATCCAGTAAAATGCGCCAATCTGAATTTCTGAGTTGAGAGCACCATGAAACCCACCACCATTTCTCACCTGCGTCAGTGGAAAGAAAGCGGCAAAAAATTCGCCACCCTGACCGCCTACGAGTTTAGTTTTGCCCGACTGTTTGCCGATGAAGGCATTCAGGTCCTGCTGGTGGGCGATTCACTTGGAATGACCGTGCAAGGCCATGACTCAACGTTGCCCGTTACGGTAAATGACATTGCCTACCATACCGCTGCAGTGCGCCGTGGCGCGCCTCAGTCGCTTTTGCTGGCTGACCTGCCCTTTATGAGTTATGCCACGCCTCAGCAAACCTTTGATAACGCGGCGCAGTTGATGCGCGCCGGTGCCAATATGGTGAAACTGGAAGGCGGCGCATGGCTGGCGGAGAGCGTACGAATGCTGACGGAGCGCGCCGTTCCGGTTTGCGGGCATCTGGGATTAACGCCGCAGTCCGTGAATATTTTTGGTGGCTATAAAGTGCAGGGCCGCGATGAAGCGGGCGCAGAGCAGCTTCTGGCTGATGCCCTGGCCCTGGAGGCGGCGGGTGCACAGCTGCTTGTGCTGGAGTGCGTCCCTGTTGCGCTGGCACAGCGCGTGACCCAGGCACTGGCGATTCCGGTTATTGGTATCGGCGCAGGCAATGTCACTGACGGTCAGATACTGGTCATGCATGACGCCCTGGGCATCACTGGCGGACATGTTCCCAAATTTGCTAAAAATTTCCTGGCGGAGACGGGCGATATTCGGGCGGCCATTCGCCAATATATTGCCGAAGTTGAAGCAGGACGCTACCCCGCCGTGGAACACAGTTTCCAGTAATTCAGGAGAATTGCCGTGCTGATCATCGAAACTCTGCCCATGTTACGCCGCGACGTTCGTCGCTGGCGCGAGCAAGGTAAACGCATCGCGTTGGTGCCGACTATGGGCAATCTGCACGAAGGACATTTGACGCTGGTCGACGAGGCACGTGAACGGGGCGATATCGTGATCGTGTCCATTTTCGTCAACCCCATGCAGTTTGATCGTCCTGACGATTTGGCCCGCTATCCGCGCACGCTTCAGGAGGATTGCGAAAAGCTGAACCGCCATGCGGTCGATGTGGTGTTTGCCCCCTCACCTGCGGAGGTTTATCCTCAGGGATTGGCCAATCAGACGTTTGTGGACGTCCCGGTGTTGTCATCGCTGCTGGAAGGCGCGAGTCGTCCCGGCCATTTTCGCGGCGTCGCGACCATCGTCAGTAAATTATTCAATCTGGTTCAGCCCGATATTGCCTGCTTCGGTGAGAAAGATTTTCAGCAGTTAGCCATCATTCGTAAAATGGTGGCGGATATGGGTTTCGACATTGAGATTATTGGTGTGCCCACGGTGCGCGCCAAAGACGGTCTGGCACTCAGTTCACGCAATGGTTATCTCACTGATGATGAACGCAAGTTGGCCCCCGCGCTGAGCCAGGTGATGAATGAGATGGCAGCCCGACTGGCTAATGGCGAGCGGCAGATTGACGATATTATTGATGCCGCGAATCTGTCGCTGCAGGAAAAAGGCTTTCGCCCGGACGGTCTGGCAATCTGTGATGCAGAAACGCTACAGCCTCTGACGGTGGACAGTCAGCGTGCCGTGGTTTTAATGGCGGCCTGGCTGGGGAACGCACGGCTGATCGATAATCAACAGGTCGACCTCACGCAGTAAAGGCTGTGGGTTGCAGGTCGTATTTTTGGCTGTTTAACAAGGTTTCTGACTATGATTCGCACGGTTTTACAAGGCAAATTGCATCGCGTGAAAGTGACGCAGGCGGACCTGAACTATGAAGGCTCCTGCGCCATCGATCAGGATTTCCTTGATGCTTCTGGCATCCTGCAATATGAAGCCATTGATATTTATAACGTCACCAACGGTCAGCGTTTCTCCACCTATGCCATCGCGGCCGAACGTGGCTCGAAAATCATTTCGGTAAACGGTGCAGCGGCTCGCTGTGCCTGCGAAGGCGATATCCTGATTATTTGCTCGTATGTGCAGGTCGATGATACACAAGCCCGCCAGTGGCAGCCCAACGTGGCCTACTTTGAAGGGGATAATCAGATGAAGCGCCTCGCAAAAGCGCTACCGGTACAGCTGGCATAGGTCAGTTGGCATAAAAAAAGCAGCGATATCGCTGCTTTTTTTTGCCCGTTACTGCATCAGGTGCGCAATCCACGCCCGCGCTGGATCAGGAAGTACACCGCGATATAGAACACCACGATAAAGGCAATCAGAACCGATAAGGTCAGGGCCAGTGGCACGTCGTGGATACCGAGAAAGCCAAAGCGGAAGCCGCTTATCATGTACACCACCGGGTTCAGCTTTGAAATCGCCTGCCACACTGGCGGTAACAACGTCAGCGAATAGAATACGCCGCCCAGGTAGGTTAATGGTGTCAGCACAAAGGTGGGAATCAGGCTGATATCGTCAAAGGTGCGGGCAAACACCGCATTGATCAGGCCCGCCAGCGAAAACAGCACGGCAGTGAGCAGCAGCGTGATGGCAACCATCATCCAGGAGTGCACATGGAACGGCACGAAAAACAGCGAGACGGCCGTGACCAGCACACCGACACAAACCCCGCGTGCCACACCGCCACCGACGTAGCCCGCAATAATGATGTGCGTCGGCACCGGTGCCACCAGCAGCTCTTCGATATTGCGCTGAAATTTGGCGCTAAAGAACGAGGAAGCCACGTTGGCATAGGCGTTGGTGATCACCGACATCATGATCAATCCAGGCACAATAAACTGCATGTAGCTGAACCCATTCATATCGCCGATGCGCGCACCGATAAGGTTACCGAAGATAATAAAATAAAGCGTCATGGTGATGACGGGCGGCACCAACGTCTGAATCCAGATACGGGCGAAACGGTTCACCTCCCTGGCCCAGATGCTCTTTAACGCCACCCAGTACAAATGTGTCATGCTTTAGCTCCTGTTTTTCCTTGCGTCAGGCCGACGAACAGCTCTTCCAGACGATTCGCTTTGTTGCGCATACTCAGTACCTGTACGCCCTGGGCGCTGAGCTGGCTAAATACACTGTTCAGCCCCTGCTCGCGTAGCACTTCCACTTCCAGCGTCGAGGTATCAACCAGCCGGTACTGGAAACCTTCCAGCGACGGCAACGGACTGCGCGGGGCCAGATCCAGGATGAACGTTTCTGATTTCAGCTTTGAAAGCAGAGATTTCATTGAGGTGTTTTCCACCAGTTCACCGTTTTGAATAATGCCGATGTTGCGGCACAGCATTTCGGCCTCTTCAAGATAGTGAGTGGTCAGGATAATGGTGGTGCCCTGGGCATTGAGATCTTTCAGAAATACCCACATTGAGCGGCGCAGTTCAATATCAACCCCGGCAGTGGGTTCATCCAGAATCAGCAATTTAGGCGAATGCATCAGGGCACGGGCGATCATCAGGCGACGTTTCATCCCGCCGGACAGCATCCGCGCCCGCTCATTGCGTTTTTCCCACAGGTCGAGCTGTTTCAGATGCTTTTCCGCACGCTGAAGCGCTTCACGGCGCTCAACGCCATAGTAACCGGCCTGATTCACCACGATCTGCATGACCGTCTCAAACGGGTTGAAGTTAAACTCCTGTGGGACAAGGCCCAACTGGCGTTTGGCATTGACCACGTCTTTTTCCAGATCGTAGCCGAAGACGCGTACGCTTCCCTCAGACTTATTCACCAGCGAACTGATAATGCCGATAGTGGTTGATTTACCCGCGCCGTTAGGTCCCAGTAGTGCATAAAAATCACCGGCTTCGACGTTGAGATCGATGCCCTTGAGCGCCTGTACGCCGCCGGGATAGGTCTTGGTCAGCCGGGAAAGTTCCAGTGCATAGGTCATTCTGAATACATACCCTGTTTTGTGGCATTGTAATGCCGTTTGAATTTAGGAAGCCTTCGCCTATAGTACGCGCACGCAAATGCGCAGTAACAGGTTGCTTAACGCCATGACAGATATTGATACCCTGATCAGTAATAACCGCGAATGGTCCACATTACTGGTCAAAGAAGATCCCGGCTTTTTTGAGCGACTGGCTCAGGCGCAAAAACCGCGTTTCCTTTGGATTGGCTGTTCAGACAGCCGCGTACCCGCCGAACGTCTCACCGGCCTTGAACCCGGCGAACTGTTTGTTCATCGCAACGTTGCCAACCTGGTGGTTCATACCGACCTCAACTGCCTTTCTGTCGTGCAATACGCCGTTGAAGTGCTGGAAGTTGAACACATCATCGTGTGCGGCCACTATGGTTGCGGCGGTGTGCAGGCCGCAATGGATAATCCAGAGCTCGGTCTTATTGATAACTGGCTGCTGCACATTCGCGATCTCTGGTACAAGCATAGCGTGTTGCTGGGAGAACTCCCGCCGGATAAACGCCTGGATAAACTCTGCGAAATCAACGTCGTTGAGCAGGTTTATAATCTGGGGCATTCCACTATTCTGCAATCCGCCTGGAAGCGCGGACGCAAAGTTTCGCTGCATGGCTGGGTTTACGGTATCCAGGATGGCTGCCTGCGTAACCTTGATGTTACGGCAAGCAGCCGGGAAAACCTTGAGCAACGCTATCGTCACGGCATGGCCAATCTGTTGGTTAAGGGCGATTTTTAGCGCCAGTAACCGCTGTGCGCGACAAGCCTACACGAAATGAAGGGCGCGGGCCTTGGAAGAATGTGCGGTAAACGGCATTCAGTCTTCGAGCGGCACCACTTTGCCAATGTAAGGCAGATGGCGATAATGCTGCGCATAGTCAATGCCAAAGCCCACGACAAACTCGTCAGGAATGGAAAAGCCCACGTATTCAACCTTGACGTCGACTTCACGGCGTTCAGGCTTGTCCAGCAGTGTACAAATCGCCAGTGATTTTGGCTCACGCAGGCGCAGGATCTCGCGCACTTTGGAAAGCGTGTTACCGGAGTCGATGATGTCTTCGACGATTAATACGTCTTTACCCCGAATATCTTCATCCAGATCTTTGAGGATTTTAACATCCCGGGTCGTGGACATACCGCTGCCGTAACTGGATGCGGTCATAAAATCCACTTCGTGTGGCACGTCAATGACGCGGCATAAATCAGCCATAAACATGAACGAGCCACGAAGTAGCCCCACCAGCACCATATCACTGCCGCTGTCGCGGTAATGGTCGGTAATCTCTTTGCCCAGTTCAGCAATGCGCGCGGCGATTGCCTCTTCAGGGATCATTACGTCAACAGTATGTTTCATTGCCTTCTGCCTGGTAGCTCACAAAGCCACGCAGTTTATCATAGTAGAACTGAGTACTGACGCCGCACGGAAATAGCAAACGTTTACGTGCGGTAAAATTCTTCACCTGCGTTCAGGCTGTTGCATCATCAGCATTACCTTAGAACAATACGGCATTTATCAGCATTAATTACTGCATGATACGATTTTAACAACATATCGTTATGCGGTTAACGACCTTATTGGGAGATCTCAATGGCCTCACCCTCAAGTAAGAAAACGCACGTTGGCGATCGTCAACTGCATCCTGAAACGCAGATGCTGAATTATGGCTACGATCCTCGCCTGTCTGAAGGGGCGGTTAAGCCGCCGGTGTTTCTTACCTCAACCTTTGTTTTTGACAGCGCAGAAGAAGGCCGCGACTTTTTCGATTACGTTTCAGGCCGCCGTCAGCCGCCAGAAGGCAAAAGCGGCGGACTGGTCTATTCCCGCTTTAATCATCCTAACAGTGAGATCGTTGAAGACAGGCTGGCAATCTATGAACAGGCAGAAAGCTGTGCCTTGTTCGCCTCCGGTATGGCAGCCATTTCGACAACGCTGTTAACCTTTGCAAGGCCGGGTGACGTCATTTTGCATTCTCAGCCGCTGTATGGTGGTACGGAAACGCTGCTGAGTAAGACACTGCATAATCTGAACATCAACGCGGTTGGCTTTAGTGACGGGCACGATGAGGCCAAAGTGCGCGATGCGGCACATAGCGCGATGGCGCTGGGACGCGTTGCGCTGATTTTGGTGGAAACACCGGCTAACCCGACTAACAGCCTGGTCAATATTGCCCTGATGGCACGCATCGCCGACGACATTGCGCGGCAACAGGGTTCACGTCCGGTGGTCGCCTGTGATAACACGCTGCTGGGCCCAATTTTTCAGCAGCCTTTGACGCTGGGTGCAGATCTCTCGCTTTATTCTCTGACCAAATACGTGGGCGGGCACTCCGATCTCATCGCTGGCGCGGTGATGGGTAACAAAACGCTGATGACGCAAATTCGTGCCCTGCGTAGCGCGATTGGCACACAGTTGGACCCGCACTCAAGCTGGATGATTGGCCGTTCGCTGGAAACGCTGTCGTTGCGCATGGAGAAAGCGTTTCACAATGCCGAAGCCGTCGCCGCCTTTCTGCGCACTCATCCCAAAGTCGCAGCGCTGCACTGGTTACCCTACCTGGATGCAGAAAGCCCTGCAGGCAGAACGTATCGTGAACAGTGCAGCGGCGCCGGATCAACGTTCTCTTTTGACATTGTTGGCGGACAGCCCGCGGCGTTTCGCTTTCTCAATGCGCTTTCACTGTTTAAACAGGCCGTCAGCCTGGGCGGCACCGAATCGCTTGCCAGCCATCCCGGCACCACCACCCATTCTGGCGTGCCTGATGCAGTGCGTCAGCGGATTGGCATCACCGACGCGACGATACGATTATCTATCGGCATCGAAAACGCCGGCGACCTGGTAGAGGATATCCGGCTGGCCCTTGAACGTGCCTGAGATCAGGTCACGGTAAAACCCAGCATCATTCCGGTATCTTCATGCTCCAGCAAATGACAATGGGCCATATACGCATGATCGGCGGCGGCAAGGTGGTTGAAACGGACCAGCACTTCGCTGCGCCAGCCGTCGACATTCACCATGTCTTTCCATCCCTGACGATGAGCGGCAGGCGGTTTACCGTTTTCTGAAAGAATGCGGAACTGTGTACCGTGAATATGGAAAGGATGCAGCATGCTGTCGCCTTCGCCAGAAATGGTCCATTTTTCGGTGGTGCCCTGCTTCACGTCAAAGGCTGGCCGGGTCATATCAAACGGCAGGCCGTTGATTTTATTTCCGTTGTGAAAATCATAGGCCGCCGCAGCCTTCTCACCCTGGTCCATATTCTGGTGATCCATCGTCTGCGCATCGCCATCATGTTTCATCCCACTCGCATCGTTGCCCATCGCCATATCATGGTGCGCCCCTTTCCCCATGGCTTTCTCACCATAGCGCGCCATCAGCGCCTGCATCCCCTGTTGATCCAACTGCGGATCCATACTGAGCTGCAGCCAGCGCGTTGTCAGGTTTTCTGTTTTCGGCACGGCCGGCAGCGTCGCTAACTGGTCAGGTAAGGTTGCGCTGGCCATGATCCGCAGCGGCAAGATATTCACCAATGGTAAGGGGTGATCGAAAGGTGCCAGCGTCATGCCCATTTGCGTGACGGGCAGCGTAACGATATCAAAGGCGTTGCCGTCTGAGGTATCGATCATGATCTCAAAGCGTTCACCCGGCAGCAGCGGGAGCGAGTCTAGTTTGACCGGCTCAGACAGCAGTCCGCCGTCGCTGGCGATAACATACAAAGGGCGCTTGTCGCTGGCAGCAATATGCAGAGAACGGGCATTACAGCCGTTAAGCAGCCTCAGACGGAGCCAGCCACGTGGGACGGCATGCTGGGGATACTGCACGCCATTGGTGAGCATCATGTCGCCAAACCAGCCTACCGCCGCGCGCATGACATCCAGTTGGTAATCGATACGCTCGCCCGACGGCGTCAGTTGCTTGTCCTGAAAAATAAGCGGCACATCGTCCGTACCCCACTGGCTGGGCAGACGGAGCGTGCCTGACGCCTGATCGTCCAGCACGATTAACCCCGCCAGCCCTTGTGCAACCTGATGACCGGTTTTGCCATGCAGATGGGGATGATACCAGCAGGTTGCCGCTGGCTGATCCGGGGTGAACGTAACCTGACGCATCGCGCCCGGCGCAATAATGCCTTGTGGGCCGCCGTCGACCTCGCCGGGGATTTCCAGGCCGTGCCAGTGCAGCGTCGTCGCCTCCCTGAGCCGGTTATGGATGTTAATGGTGGCCGTCGTCCCCCTTTTCAGGCGAATAGCCGGCCCCAGCAGGCTGCCGTTGTAGCCCCAGGTGGGCACCGCTTTACCCTGCCATTGCGTGGTGCCCTCCATCGCCGTCAGGCTGTACTGGCCTTTGGCATCCGCCTCCAGTAACGCGGGGATGGGAAGCGGCGGTCGGCTGGCTGCCATGAGCGAGCGGCTCCAGAGCGGTAGCGCACCCGCAGCGCCAAGTGCCGCGCTGAGTTTCAAAAAGTGGCGACGTTGCATAATCAGCATCCTTGTAACGAAATGACCTGAAGCCTAAACCCTGCCCTTATGGCAAGGTCAAGCCCTGCCACACAGAATGCCCCGAAAAACGTAAATTGATCGAAAATCTTTACATAACTGTGCTAACGTCTCTAAGACTCCTATCAGATGAGAATAACTATGAAGAAAAGCATCAAGATCCTGCTGCTGGCGGGACTCTTCGGCTTCTCCTCCACCAGCTTTGCCCTGAGCGAATCCGAAGCAGAAGATCTTGCCGATCTCACTGCCGTATTCGTTTATTTAAAAAATGATTGTGGCTACCAGGATTTGCCCGATGCGCAGATTCGTAAGGCGTTGGTGTTTTTTGCCCAGCAGAACCGCTGGGATTTAAGCAATTACAACAACTACAACATGAAGGCACTCGGCGAAGCCAGCTATCGTGATTTAAGCGGTATCGCTATTGCTAACGACAAAAAATGTAAGTCGTTGGCCCGAGACTCTCTCAGCCTGCTTGCCTATGTAAAATAGCGCGCCAGCCCGCTCTCCCGCCAGACATTTGCCCGTGCAACGACTATCATAGTTAGCTATGATGTCCCGCCGATTTTCAGGGTGATGTCACGAAAGGAGAGCCCCATCATGGCCCAAAATGAGATGTGGTATGAAACACTTCATACCGGCTTTGGCCAGTATTTTACCGTCGATAAGCAGCTTTATCGTGATAAAACGGCCCACCAGGATTTAATCATCTTTGAAAACGCGGCAATGGGTCGCGTCATGGCGCTGGATGGCGTGGTGCAAACCACTGAACGTGATGAGTTTATCTATCACGAAATGATGACGCACGTGCCGTTGCTGGCTCACGGTTCGGCGAAAAGCGTGCTGATCATTGGCGGCGGCGACGGTGCCATGTTGCGCGAAGTGTCCCGCCACTCTGCTATCCAAAAAATCACCATGGTCGAGATTGATGCTGGCGTGGTCACCTTTTGCCGCCAGTATTTGCCCAACCACAGTGCCGGGGCTTATGACGACCCGCGGCTGAATCTGGTGATTGATGACGGTGTTAATTTCGTTAATCACACGACTGAAAAGTTCGACGTTATTATCTCTGACTGCACCGATCCTATTGGTCCTGGCGAAAGTCTGTTTACCTCTGAATTTTATGCGGGCTGTAAAAACGCCCTGAATGAAAACGGTATTTTCGTTGCCCAGAACGGCGTGTGCTTCCTGCAGCAGGATGAGGCGGTTAACAGCCATCGCAAACTCAGTCACTATTTCCAGGACGTCAGCTTTTATCAGGCCGCTATTCCGACTTACTACGGCGGCATCATGACCTTTGCCTGGGCAAGCGACAATCCGGCGTTACGCCAGCCCGATCCTGCCATACTGCAAGCGCGTTTTGAGGCCTCTGGCCTGAACTGCCGTTACTATACACCGGCAATCCACACTGGCAGCTTTGCCCTGCCACAATATCTGTTGAATGCACTGGAAGACCCGCGCTGACTGGGCATTTATAAGGGGGTGAGTAAAATTGCAAAAGCTAAAACTACATGGCTTCAATAACCTGACCAAAAGCCTGAGTTTTTGTATCTACGATATTTGCTATGCAAATACTGAAGCTGAACGTGATGGTTATATTGCTTACATTGACGAGCAATACAATGCCAATCGCCTGACAGAAATTCTGACCGAAACCTGTTCGATCATTGGCGCGAATGTTCTCAATATCGCGCGTCAGGATTATGAGCCACAGGGTGCCAGCGTAACCATTCTGGTGAGTGAAGAGCCCATCGATCCCAAAGATATTGATACCTCTGAGCATCCGGGGCCGCTGCCAAATTCTGTGGTCGCGCATCTGGATAAAAGCCATATTTGTGTCCATACCTACCCAGAGAGCCACCCTGAAGGCGGCCTTTGCACCTTCCGTGCTGACATTGAAGTGTCGACCTGCGGCGTGATTTCCCCCCTTAAGGCACTTAATTATCTGATTCACCAGTTGGAGTCAGATATCGTCACTGTGGATTATCGCGTACGGGGTTTTACACGTGACGTGAACGGCGTGAAACATTTTATCGACCATGAGATTAATTCTATTCAGAACTTTATGTCTGAGGACATGAAGGGCATGTACGACATGGTTGATGTTAACGTTTACCAGGAAAATATCTTTCACACCAAGATGTTATTAAAAGAGTTCGATTTAAAACACTATCTTTTCAATACCCGTCCTGAAGATCTTACGCCTCAGGAACACAAGCGTATTACCGACCTGCTGTGGAAAGAAATGCGCGAGATTTATTACGGCAGAAATATTCCGTCAGTGGGATTAAAAACGTACTAATCAACATACCGCTGCAACGCCCCCGTGATTGGGGGCCATTTTCTCCCCTCTTGCCTGACCGTAACGCCTCCTGCCATTCGACTCAAATACGACTTATTTCTCGCCGAAAACCAGGATAGCGCTGTTATGACGGATTTTTCGTCATTTCACTGCTTTCATCGGGCTATCTGCTGCGGTGTGTACCGCTTCCTGTTCGCAGAACCTGTCTTATCTTTTCCTCTGTTTTATCGCGGTGAACCCTGCCACTCTCCGGCATCGCTTACCTTTTCCAGCGATAACGAATGAATTAATACAAACAGACAGGACTAAACACCAAATCTCATCGTTATCTCCGCCAGGAAACATTAATTTATTTAACCTTAAAAACTATCATGCCAATCGTTAAACTGAAGCCTTACGCATGTGCTTCGATCCCAGCCCCGCCTGAAATTCCTTGAACCTCGTCACAGTAAGGACGCGAAAAACATAAGCTTAATTTGTCATTAAAACTAAGCAACATCAGTACGATTACAAAAATTATGATAAAAAACCTTAATTATCATTAATATAAAAAACAGCCTTTTAAAAACTCGAATAAAACATAAAAATCGCTTAATGATCACAACACCCTGTGCTATACATTAGAAAATTTTACGATTTGCAGGTACTTGTTGGTGAGGAGAGTGATATGAGTCACGAATGTTCCGTCCTAAACATAAATGAACTTAACGTTTATGTGGAGTTAACAAAATGCAGCGTTCCTACGCGTAACAGGACCATCCTGATCAATGGTGCGCTGGCAACATCTTCTTCATTTCGCAACTGGAAACGGTTCCTGGCAGACAAATCCGATGTGATTACCTTCGATTTACCGTTTTCCGGCAAATCGAAGCCTTTCAACGAGCAGGACTGTAATATCGTCACGCTGGATGATGAAGTGGCCATCATCCGGGAAATTATTTCAATCTATAAGCCGAACATTATCGCTTCCGCCTCATGGGGCGGCGCATCCACGCTGAAGCTGTTACATAACGGCGAAGAGGGCCTGGAACACGCCATTATTGCGTCTTACTCTTTCGAATTTAACGATCGTATGCGCACCTACGTTAAGCAGGCAAACCTGTACTCGAAAGAGAAAAAGTTTGTCGATCTTGCCCATTTGATGAATGAGGAAGTGGGTGCGTATTTGCCGAATAAAATGAAATTCTGCAACTTCAGGCACCTGACCACGCTGGATGAGATTGAGTACCGGCAGGGGCGTTTCCACCTGGAGCAAATCTCTAACATTCGCAATCATGACTACAAGCGCATTATCGATAATTCGGCATGTCAGTTTCACTTCATCAATGGCGATCTGGATATTCATACTCCACAGAAAAACATTGAAGAGATATGCGGGGAGTCAGATAAAACACGCTTTTATCAGATCAGAGATGCGGGACACTTTTTAGACCTGGAAGGAAAGGTCAGCCGGGAGCGAACCGCCGCCGCCTTTAATACCATTTTTAGTCAAATTGGTGTCTGAAATGAAAGTGATTATTGGCGCTCTGGGCTCGGCAGGTGATGTTTTTCCCTGTATTGAAGTGGGTTCGCTCCTGAAAGAGAAACATCACGATGTTTACCTGCTCGCTAACGACTATTTCAGGTCAGAAGCGGTGTCTCGCGGACTTTCCTTTGTTGCCGTCGGCGATAAAGAAACTTACGTGAACGCAGTACAGGATCGATCCTTATGGGAAAAGAAGCATTCTCTAAAACGGATTTCGTACTATATGGCGGAACAGCAGGAAGCCATGTTCGATGCCATGAGCGCCCTTGTCGACGATGACTGCATCATCATTCATTCTTTATGGTGCTTTGCGGCGAAAGCCGTAAGCGATAAATATCAGATAAAGAAATACGCAATCAGCCTGACCAATTCAAATTTAAAATTGCAGCCCGGACGACTCATCAACTCGCTGGAAAAAAGCTTTAAGGTAAATTTGAACTGGAAGCTGGCCTTATTTCAACGAGCGCTGGTTTCACCCACGCTTCAGGACACGATAGACAAATTACGCCGCGACAATAACCTGCCCGCTTGTCGTAATATTTATGCCGATTGGGTAAGCAGCGAACAGCATACAATCGTGTTATATGAATCCTGGTTCTATCAAAAAAAGGCGCGCGACGGATTTTATGCGGGCTTTCTGCTTAACAAAAGTCGCGCATCCTTGGATGACGATCGCATAACCGCTTTTATCGACTCGCGCACGGTGGTCTTTTTTACCAGTTGGGCGCTGGCGGAGAAAAAATCGGTTGCCCCGATATTGCAGGATTTAAAGGATGAGGGACTGAAGTGCGTTCTCGTTACGCCAACGGCAAAAGCGTTATCGGTAAAAGATGACGTTATGACCGTGCCTCAGTTGAATATTGCGCTGGCAGAAACGTGCTTATTTGCCATTCATCATGGCGGCATTGGTACGACCGCGCAGTTACTCAAAAATGGCGTGCCACAACTCATCTATCCTCGCGCGTTCGATCAGTTTGAAAATGCCCGTGCCCTGGAACGGTTGGCCTGTGGACTGAAAGGAAAAGGGATCGGGGAGATCAGAAAAATGGCGGCGCTTTCACGTCAAAAGAAACACAATTGCGACTTTTATGCCGCGCAACTTGATCAACAAAACAATAAAGGCCAGGAACTGGAACGCTTTCTGACCCGTTAAACTATCTGGCTAATGCCGCCAACTTGCCAGACATCCGTTATGATGTCTGGCAAGCGGGAATCAGACCTGAAAGGCCGCCGTTAACACGCGCAGGCTTCTGGCCTGTTCTGTTAAAGACTGTGAGGCAGAAGCCGACTGCTCGACCAGCGCAGCGTTACTTTGCGTGACGCTGTCCATCTGGGTGACCGCTACGCTGACCTGGGAAACGCCTTGCATCTGCTCTACCGATGCCAGCGCCAGGCCATCCATATATTGCGCCAGCGACGCGACCTCACTTGCGGCTTTCAGAATACTGTGTGCGGTATTATCCGCAGCCTTAACGCCTTTCTCTACACCATTGACCGCTTCTTCAATCAGGTTACCGATTTCACGAGAGGATGACGCGCTGCGTTGTGCCAGCGTGCGCACTTCGGTAGCCACGACGGCAAAACCGCGACCATGCTCGCCTGCCCTTGCGGCTTCAACGGCCGCATTCAGCGCCAGAATATTGGTCTGAAACGCAATGCTCTGAATCACCGCGGTAATCTCTTTGACTTTAGCGGCGCTGACCGAAATGCTGTGCATTGTCTGACTCATTTCATTGACCGCTTTCTCACTGGCGCGGGTCAGCGATTCTGTCTCACGAGCCGAAGAGGCCGTGGATTCAGCCACAGAGGTGTTATTACGAACGGTGGCGGTGATTTGCTCCATACTTGCTGCCGTCTGTTGTAATGCCGCCGCCTGCTCTTCGGTGCGGGAAGACAGCTCGGTATTTCCCTGGGCGATTTCGCTGGCCGCAAGCTCAACCGACGCGGCGGAGTCTTTGATCTGGGAAACCAGCGTACGCAGGTGATTTTGCATATTTGCCAGCGCCGCCAGCAGCTTGCCGGTTTCATCGTTGCGATCAACGGTGATAACGGAGGTCAGGTCACCTCGGGCAATCGTATCGGCTGTATTCACCGCCAGCGTCAGAGGGCGGGAAATGCTGCGTGAAATAAGCAAGCCCAGAATCAATGAAATGCCCGCCGAAAGAATTAACCCGCCAATCAAAGTCATTCTTGTCTTTGTGCGCTCATTCATCAATTCATCTTCACGTGATTGCAGCAGGGATTTTTCGGTGACAATCATTGACGCAATCACCGCGCGCATCGCGTCCATTTGGATTTTTCCTTCACCGCTGGCAAAGATGTCGAAAAAGCTCTGCTGACTCATGCTGCCCTGGTTAAGGCGCTCACGCGCATCAATCACCTTTTGCGCATACGTCTCCAGCCAGTTTCGTTGCCTGCTTTCCAAATCTGCTAAGCGCTTCTGCTGTTGAGGATTATCCTGAACCAGTTGATGAATACTCTCGATATATTGTCTGAAGGCCTGTTTCCCTTCATTAAACGGCGCCAGCATCGGTGTTTTCCCACTGAGCGAAAAACCGCGCACACCGGTTTCCATATTAAGCAGATTTTCGGTCGTTTTGTTCAATCCCTCAACGACTTGATAAGTATGAATATTGAGCTGACTGGCCTGCGTCACCCGACCAAAACCGGCATAAAACAGGCTGCAAACAACAATCATGACGAGCGTAATGGTGCCAAACGCAATATAGAGTCGTGTTCTGATAGATGTATTGCTGAGCATAATTTCTCCGCGAGTGGAAAAAACAATTAAATTCCATTAATTAACTGAGACTAATGGCAAAACACATTAATAAAGCAGACGTATAAATTTAATGAAAAGCCTGCCCACTCAGCCGGAGGCAGAGTGACGCTAATAGACGCGCATTAATGTTCAGTTGATTATTAACGCTGTTTCGGAAATTGCCACTGCGTTACAAATTTAATTTTCAGCAACAGTGCAAATCACAAGAAAACTTATCTATCCGGGCCGTAGCGCAGTAAATAAATAAGCAGAAAAACAAAATAAAAAACCATACAATCAAATAGATAAAATCGAAACGATAATGAAAATCTTTTCGGATCAGGTCTTGCCGGGAATCGGCGAATTTAATTTGGCTTAAAGGAGGCGTATTATTAATCAATTTTTTGTTACAACCTGACAGTGGCGCATCAGCACACCAGGCATATAATTTTTTGAACCGTTATTTTTAATAAAACACAGCATTGTGTAAGGCATTTAATATTGTCTGTCACCCTGACGTTAATACAAATAAGCCCTACCTTCTGCTCTCTAAAACCGATTTTAGCCTGCACATCGACTGTAAAGTCGCCGAGGTGCAGGTTGATACTCACTGTCTGCGATACAACTCCTCAATATAGTGGAGTGCTTCGCAAAGGGTGTTGTCGGTGCCAAATCCGCCCGCCTTGGTAATGACCGGCAAATCATCAATGTCACTGTTAACAAAGGTGCCGCAAGGAATACAGGGGGCAACCTCGCTCTGAATACGATAACCTTCTGCACCCAGGGCGTTAGCCACGGCAATAGCGATATCGCCGCCGGTGAGGAAAAGGCCGCCTGTGCGGGCACGGTCCAGGATAGCTAAGGTGATTTCGCCGATACGCCGGCTCAGCGTTTCACCTAACACCTCCCGGCTCATATCGTATTGCGCAGTCAGCGCATCTATCTGGTTGCGATCGTCAACGTTACTGCTGGTCTGCAAAACACAATGCCTGTTCTGCATCAGTATCTGGCAGGCCTGCGTCACAATGTCATGACTCTCGTCTTCAGGTGCCAGAAGCGTTTTTACATCAATCCTGACAACCTCAACACGTCCCTGACGCTGTGCCTGCTCCACCTGACGTCGGGTCATTTCACTCATCGACCCCGCCACCACCAGCACCGGCAAGCTTTGATGCATATTCATGTAACTTTCCGCCGGAAGCGCATTTGCCAGTCCCGCAGCCCCCACTAACAGGGGACGTTTTTTCAGCGATAAGGCCGCCTGGGCAAT
Source organism: Pantoea sp. Fr+CA_20 (assembly GCF_024520835.1). Lineage (NCBI taxonomy): Bacteria > Pseudomonadati > Pseudomonadota > Gammaproteobacteria > Enterobacterales > Erwiniaceae > Pantoea > Pantoea sp. Fr+CA_20. The sequence goes on along the minus strand of NZ_JALNPN010000018.1, from coordinate 28,595 downwards.
CAGATTCAGATCGTTATCACTTTCGGCATCCATAACCACTATGCTGTATTCCTGCCGGGCCACACGTTCAAGCAGAGCGTTCAGGTTGCCGCTTCGTATCTCATCCAGCGATATTTCATTCACCGGCAGGCAGGTCTGTAAGCTGATAAGCGTACGAATGCGCGATGAGATAATCGGCGTGCGCGGATCGCTGGCAAACTCCGTCTCCAGCAACGGACGCTGGTGTACCAGACATTCGCCATTGCGCGTTGTCCGGCCTGCCGAAGGTATCGCAGCGGCAACTATCGCCAGCGTAGCACCACTTGCCGCCATGACCGCTGCAATCTCTGCCCCCGGATTCCCCCGAAAGGTTGAGTCGATTTTTTTATAGATCAGCACGTCATTTTGCGCCTCGTCCTGCCTGGCAGAAAGCGCCTGAGTAACGGCCATCGTCGCCTGCTCAGCGCTGAGCGCCCGACTATCTGTATTGATGACGAGTACGTCAGTCCGGCGCGACGGTTTCTGTTGTGGCGTCAGCATCACTTCCGTGCGCGCCCCTTTTTTTGCCAGTTGGACGCCCGTGTCGTTTGCGCCAGTAAAATCGTCGGCGATGACGATCATTTTCATAATGGTTTCTCCGTGGAAGACAGTGATCGTTGCTGATTGCCCTTGGCCACCCATGAGGTCAGCATGGGCGTTAAAATTGCGGTAACAATGACAGAGGTGGCGACCAGCGGCGTCGCTGTGGCGACCACGTGTGCCAAAGCAGGATCGGCCTGGGCGATGGCGATGGGCGTGGCAACAGCATTGCCAGCCGTGCTCGACGCCGCTGCGCCGGCAATGCCGCTGCCACCTAACAAACGATCAACCTTAATATTAAAGAAACCGCCGACGAGCGTGGTTAACCCACCCAGTAAAATGCCTGCCAGGCCACCTTTGAGCAACATGGCAAAATCAATACCGGCACCTAAAGCAAAGGCAAAGAAAGGAATTAACAGCGGGCCGCCCTTAGACAGGAAATCACGCATTTGTGGGTCGAGATTACCGAGCAACATGCCCAGCAGCATAGGGATGATCACCACCACCACCGACATCACCGGTATGTTTGCCATGCCTGCCGCGCCCAGGGCAATCATGGTTAATATCGGACCGTCATTAAGGGCGATCACGGGCGTCGCCCCGACTTCATTGTCGCGACCAAACTCACCCGCCAGCGCGGCATAAAGGCCGCCATTGCTGTTGCTCATCGCTGCAATAACAGCGACCGAGGTCAGTCCCCACAACCCATCAGCGCCAAAAAACTTATCGACAGCAAAGCCCATCGCCACAGCGACAAGAAACTTACTTGCCGTGACACCGACGCCTGTCAGCAGGGCTTTTGGCGCAGCGTTGAGAGAGATTCCTGCGCCCATGCAAAACAAAAATGCGCCGATCAGGGCGGGCGCACCGTCTTTAAAAAGGGCACTGGTAAAACCCCCCACCTGTAAGGCTTCTGGGGCCAGTGTGTTAACCACCGCCCCCAGGACCAGGGGCACAACCATCATACCGCCGGGGATTTTTTCAATGGTTGCTTTAATATCCATATCATCACCAGACTGATTGATTATAATCATGATGATGATATTAAATCATTTAATGAAAAGATGTTGTGTGAGTCGCAGAATAAAATGCAGTTATTTGAGCATAATCAATCAATATAGCAGGAGGAGTGCGGGTAACAAGATGGCTCAGCGATCATGTGTTTTGCATAAACCGTCGCCAGGCGGCAATGACCGCCAGGAAATCTTCCATACCGCAGAAGCACAGGCTTTCCTCGTCGTAGTAATTCATGCCCTCTTCCATTTCATCACCTTCAAAATTCAACGTATTCGCACGGACGATGACCTCTTCGTCGTCCATCCAGAGCGTATATTCACGCCCGGTACGCTGCCACTGGCGCTGGCTGCCTTTAAGCTTCAGGGCTTCTGCTTCCACCTCATCAAGCACGCTGGCGTCATGCTCAACTTCTTCATTGAACCAGTGGCCCAGTGCTTCATGCCCCATCGACATCCGGACTTTTACCTTGCCCGTAACGTCCCGTAGAAATTCATACTCCATGATCTTATCTCTTTGTCAGTAACTCGCGCTGTTATACCGCTATTTTGATTGCTGTGCACCTGCTTAGCGCACACATCCTGATTCCTGATAATCGTCTTGTGAGACATAAAAAAAAGAGGAACGCCAGGGCGTCCCTCTTCGATGGATCAATAAATGTCAGCTATCAGACGGCAGTCTGGAAAATCACGCCATCTGCTTTGTCAGTGTACTGGCTCAACTGGTCAAAGTTGAGATAGCGATAAGTATCACTGGCTGTTTTATCCACCTGCGCCATAAACTGCTGATACTCGTCCGGCGTGGGTAGCTTACCTAACAGCGATGAGACCGCAGCCAGCTCGGCAGACGCCAGGTAGACGTTTGCCCCTGTTCCCAGACGGTTCGGGAAGTTACGGGTTGAGGTCGATACCACCGTTGCGCCATCGGCGACGCGTGCCTGGTTACCCATGCACAGTGAACAACCGGGGATCTCGATACGCGCGCCACTCTTACCGAATACGCTGTAGTAGCCTTCTTCCGTCAGCTGTGCCGCATCCATTTTGGTCGGTGGTGCGACCCACAGACGGGTTGGCAGCTGGCCTTTATGGCTGTCCAGCAACTTACCTGCCGCACGGAAGTGACCAATGTTGGTCATGCACGAACCGATAAAGACTTCATCAATCTTTTCGCCCTGAACTTCAGACAGCAGACGCGCGTCATCAGGATCGTTTGGCGCACACAGAATCGGCTCTTTGATCTCAGCCAGATCGATGTCAATCACCGCAGCATATTCTGCATCGGCGTCGGCTTCGAGCAACTGTGGATCGGCCAGCCATTTTTCCATGCCATCAATACGACGCTCAAGCGTACGACGATCGCCGTAGCCTTCTGAGATCATCCATTTCAGCAGAACAATGTTGGACGTCAGATACTCTTTGATCGGCGCCTGATCCAGCTTGATAGTACAGCCTGCAGCGGAGCGCTCAGCAGAGGCATCCGTCAGTTCAAATGCCTGCTCGACTTTGAGATCCGGCAGACCTTCGATTTCAAGGATGCGGCCGGAGAAGATGTTTTTCTTACCTTTCTTCTCAACGGTCAACAGGCCCTGCTTGATGGCATACAGCGGAATGGCGTGAACCAAATCGCGCAGCGTAATGCCTGGCTCCATTTTACCTTTGAAGCGGACCAGCACAGATTCAGGCATATCCAGTGGCATAACGCCGGTAGCCGCCGCGAAGGCAACCAGGCCAGAACCTGCCGGGAACGAAATACCGATAGGGAAGCGCGTGTGGGAATCCCCACCGGTGCCCACGGTATCTGGCAGCAGCATGCGGTTTAACCAGGAGTGAATAACGCCATCACCCGGACGCAGTGAAACACCACCACGGTTCATGATGAAGTCTGGCAGCGTATGGTGAGTGCTTACATCCACAGGCTTAGGATAAGCCGCTGTGTGACAGAAGGACTGCATCACCAGGTCAGCAGAGAAGCCCAGGCACGCCAGGTCTTTGAGCTCATCGCGCGTCATTGGACCGGTGGTATCCTGAGAACCCACCGACGTCATTTTCGGTTCGCAATAGGCACCCGGACGCACGCCATCCACGCCACAAGCACGGCCAACCATTTTCTGTGCAAGTGAGTAGCCACGTGAGCTTTCCGCGACGTCTTTCGCTACGCGGAACACATCGCTGACAGGCAGGCCAAGCGATTCACGCGCTTTGCTGGTCAGGCCACGACCGATGATCAGTGGAATACGGCCGCCGGCACGCACTTCATCAATCAGAACGTCTGTTTTCAGTTCAAAGCTTGCCAGCAGATCGCCGGTTTCATGATGACGGACTTCGCCTTTAAACGGATAGATATCAATGACATCACCCATATTCAGGTCGTTAACGTCCACTTCAATTGGCAGCGCGCCGGCGTCTTCCATCGTGTTGAAGAAGATAGGGGCAATTTTGCCGCCTAAGACAACACCACCGCCTTTTTTGTTAGGCACGTTAGGGATGTCATCACCCATAAACCACAGCACCGAGTTGGTGGCAGATTTACGTGATGAACCCGTACCCACAACGTCACCCACATAAGCCAGAGGAAAACCTTTGGCCTGCAGCGCTTCGATCTGTTTAATCGGTCCGATATTACCCGCTTCATCCGGCTCAATACCTTCACGGGCATTTTTTAGCATCGCCAGGGCATGAAGAGGGATATCCGGACGTGACCAGGCATCAGGTGCCGGAGACAAGTCGTCGGTATTGGTTTCGCCAGTGACTTTGAAAACCGTAACGGTGATTTTTTCAGCCAGCTCAGGACGTGACAGATACCATTCGGCATTAGCCCAGGACTGCATCACCTGCTTCGCATGGGCATTGCCCGCTTTCGCTTTTTCTTCAACGTCGTAAAAGCTGTCAAACATCAGTAACGTATGAGAAAGCGCTTTTGCTGCGATCGGTGCCAGTCTGGCATCATCCAGTGCTTCAATCAGAGGATGGATGTTATAGCCGCCCTGCATGGTACCGAGCAGTTCGATGGCTTTTTCAGGAGATACCAGAGGAGAGGTTGTTTCGCCTTTGGCGACAGCAGCCAGGAAACCTGCTTTAACATACGCCGCTTCATCGACGCCGGGTGGTACGCGGTTGACCAACAAATCGGTCAAAAATTCTTCTTCACCCGCAGGTGGATTTTTTAGCAGTTCAACCAGCGCGGCCATCTGGGAAGCATCTAATGGCTTAGGTACAATCCCCAGGGCAGCACGCTCGGCAACGTGCTTACGGTATTCTTCTAGCACGACGTTCTCCTCGCTCTCATTGTATGGGTTTCCGGTGCACCCTGATGACAACGCATTCCATGAGTAGGGTAAGGTGCCCGGTTCCGCGTGGGGCAGCATAGCAGGATTTAGCCGCCTTGTTAATCTGTTTACAAAAAAGCAACATTAGTGTTTTCTTCAGCAGAATGAGCTGCCTAATGCGGTGTAAACGAAAAAAAGCAGGGCGTAAAGCCCTGCCTGTTAACAATGGAATGCCGCGCCCGGATTAGCGATCGATCATGCCAAATTCAGCGCTGGCATAGCGCGCTCCGCTAACGTTTTCCGGCGCAAACAACCCATCCAGATAATCACTATCGGTGCCTTTCACGACGACTGCCGCAGCCGCGCAGTTTTCTTCAAGATGGTGGACCTTACTCGCTCCCGGAATCGGCACGATATCCTCGCCCTTGCCTAAAACCCACGCCAGCGCCAGCTGCGCCGCAGAAATACCATAACCCCGTGCGACCTCTGTCAATTGATCAACTAACTTTTGGTTATGTTCCTGTGCCTGCTGTTGAAAGCGCGGCAAACTGCGGCGGAAATCACTTTGGTCAAGATCCGCCACGGATGCCAGCTTGCCGGTCAGGAAACCCCGCCCTAGTGGACTGTAAGGTACAAAACCCACATTCAGTTCACGACAGGTGGCAAGAATGCCCTGCTCGAGATCGCGAGTCCAAAGTGAGTACTCGCTTTGTAAAGCCGATATGGGATGTACCGCACAGGCACGGCGAAGCGTTGCTGCGGACACCTCTGACAGTCCGAGGTAACGCACTTTGCCTTCTTGAATCAAATCCGCCATGGTGCCCACAACATCCTCAATCGGCACAGCAGGATCAAAACGATGTTGATAAAGCAGATCAATATGATCGGTGCCCAGACGCGTTAACGATCCCTCGACGGCTTCGCGAATATGCTGCGGCTGGCTGTTCACGCCGGTCATGTTCTCCCAGCCCTGACCTGCACCGGTAATATTGAAACCAAATTTCGTCGCAATCGTCACGTTATCACGGCGGCCTTTAATGGCTTTGGCAATCAGCGCTTCGTTGGTAAAGGGACCATAGATCTCGGCGGTATCCAGAAAGTTGACGCCCAGTTCAAACGCGCGGGACAACGTATTCAATGCCTGCTGCTCATCGGTGTTGCCGTAGGCAAAGGTCATTCCCATACAGCCCAGTCCGAGCGCCGATACCCGTAAACCCTGATTGCCTAATTGACGTTGTTGCATGACATCTTCCTCATTATTGTTGCGGTGTTATTGTTATAATCCTCAACAATCACAACAACAATTGCGCTATTTTTGCCGATTCAGTGAGGAAAACTCATCAATGACATTCTCGCGGGCAACCCTGCAGGAACTGGAAATGTTCAGCGCCATCGCGCACCACCGTAGCTTTCGTAAGGCTGCACAGGCGCGTAACGTTACGCCGTCGGCGCTGAGCCACGCCATGCGCCATTTTGAGCAACGGCTCGGCGTAAGGCTGCTTAACCGCACCACACGCAGTGTCTCACTGACCGAAGCGGGCGAATATTTTCTGCAGCGTATTCAACCCGCGCTGGTCGATCTGTCGCAGGCGGTAGATGAGCTTAATGACTGGCGTGCCCGTCCGCACGGCACGCTAAAGCTCAATATGCCGCGTTCTGCAGAAGCGCTGTTTTTTGATAGCTTGATTCTGCCGTTTATCCAGCAGTACCCGGACATCACGCTGGAAATTGACAGTAACGATGCGCTGGTCGATATCCTGGAAGCGGGTTTTGATGCAGGTATTCGCTACGGCGATGTGCTGGCACAGGACATGATCGCCCTGCCCTTTGGTCCGGCAATGCGCACCCTGGTGGTCGCAAGCCCGGCGTTTATCGAACGTCATGGTACACCGCAAACACCGCATGAACTGCTTCAGTTTCCCTGTATCGAACGGCGTTTTCCCAGTGGCCGACGCTATCGCTGGGAATTCTGGAACGCAGGAAAAAAACAGGAGATCGCCGTGCGTGGCCCATTGGTACTGGACAACAACGCGCGGATTTTGCAGGCCACTGTCGCGGGTGCAGGCATCGCATTTCTGCAACAGGCAGCCGTGAATCCCAGCCTGCAACGTGGCGAACTCGTTGAGCTATTAAGTGACTTTACAGGCAATGCGGAAGGATTCTGGCTTTACTATCCCGGCAGGCGGTATGTCTCAGCACCTTTACGTCATTTTATTGACTGGCTACGTTTTAATAATAATGAAGTGAGTAATTAACCCAATTTCATGACAAGGTGATAACAGTGACGAAATTATTTTAAACCACTCACCAGGAAATTAATGTTAAGAATCACGTCAGGCATAATCAATTAAACGTAGAAACTTTCATTAATCATTAAAGTAGAAAATAAGAACCATAAATTAGTTAAAAGCACAGAGACAATAAAATAATCAATGGGTAGACTGCGGTTGGGCGCCTGAGGCTTTTTGCTTTGGGTGAGAACCTGAGGTGGAAAGAGGAAGGAACCGCTCACATTCACTATTCAACGAATGCGAGCGGGGGAACCACCCTAACACCTGAACACTGTCAGGGTAGTCCCTCACTCGATAAAAATCAAGAGAGGTGCCACCATGAAGTCGAAATACGGTTTACTTGTTATTAGCGGGTTAATTCTTTTAGGTTTGAGCTTATCGAACCGAAGTTCATTATGTGAACTTCGCCTCAGAATAATGAGCGCTGAACTTTCGGCTGTCTTGAATTACGAAACCAGGCAGTAAAAACTTCGTTAATGGCGGGGGTAACTCCGCCATTTTTGCCAGTGTGAATGTGTTAGCGCAGGCGCCCTTTCCTTTATTCGTTTACTTATCCGAATGAAAAGAAACCATAAAAAAACGGCCCCATAAGGGGCCGCTATTTCTGTCCTGAGACTTATTTCTTTTTCGCTTTCGCGTTAGGCAAATCAGTGATGCTGCCTTCAAAGATCTCAGCCGCCAGTCCTACTGACTCATGCAGGGTTGGGTGGGCATGAATGGTCAGTGCGATATCTTCTGCATCACAGCCCATTTCAATAGCCAGACCAATTTCACCCAGCAGCTCACCGCCGTTGGTGCCAACAATGGCGCCACCGATAACGCGGTGGGTTTCTTTGTCGAAAATCAGTTTGGTGATGCCGTCTGCACAGTCAGAAGCAATCGCACGGCCTGATGCCGCCCACGGGAACGTGGCGGTTTCATAGCTGATGCCTTTCTCTTTCGCTTCTTTCTCGGTCAGACCGACCCAGGCAACTTCTGGCTCAGTATAGGCAATGGATGGAATCACTTTCGGATCGAAGTAGTGCTTCAGACCTGAAATGACTTCTGCAGCCACGTGGCCTTCATGCACGCCTTTGTGCGCCAGCATCGGCTGACCGACGATATCGCCGATCGCGTAGATGTGCGGCACGTTGGTACGCATTTGCTTGTCAACGCGGATAAAGCCACGGTCGTCGACTTCAACGCCGGCTTTGTCAGCGTCCATGCCTTTACCGTTTGGCACACGACCAATCGCCACCAGAACGGCATCATAACGCTGGGCTTCGCCTGGCGCTTTTTTGCCTTCCATTGAAACGTAGATACCGTCGTCTTTAGCTTCAACGGCGGTGACCTTGGTTTCCAGCATCAGGTTGAATTTCTTGCTGATACGCTTGGTGAAGACTTTAACCACGTCTTTATCCGCAGCCGGGATAACCTGGTCAAACATTTCAACCACGTCGATCTCTGAACCCAGCGCATGGTAAACGGTGGCCATTTCCAGACCGATAATGCCGCCGCCCATGACCAGAAGACGCTTAGGCACTTCTTTCAGTTCCAGCGCATCGGTAGAATCCCACACGCGTGGATCTTCATGAGGAATGAATGGCAGTTCGATTGGACGTGAACCTGCAGCGATGATGGCGTTATCGAAGTTAATCGTGGTTGCCCCACCTTCACCTTCGACGACCAGCGTATTCGCACCGGTAAATTTGCCCAGGCCGTTAACCACGGTAACTTTACGACCTTTTGCCATGCCTGACAGGCCGCCAGTCAGCTGGTTAATAACTTTCTCTTTCCAACTGCGGATTTTGTTGATATCCGTTTGCGGCTGACCAAACACAATGCCGTGTTCTTCCAGCGCTTTCGCTTCTTCAATCACTTTAGCAACGTGCAGCAGCGCTTTAGACGGGATACAGCCTACGTTCAGACAGACACCGCCGAGGGTGCTGTAGCGCTCAACCAGTACGGTTTCCAGACCTAAGTCAGCGCAACGAAAGGCTGCAGAGTAACCTGCAGGACCTGCCCCAAGTACCACGACCTGAGTTTTAATCTCTGTACTCATCATGACCTCTTATTGGATTTCCGGCGGGTCAGACGCTGAGCCTATCCCATTAGGCTAGTTAACTGGCCATATTGCGTATGCTGCTGCAAACCCACGGCTATCGGGTTTGCGCGGCAGTGACTCAATCTGACTACGCCAATTATGCCTAATGGAATAGGCTCATAATGTCCTTATTCCACCGGGACATGTTCACCGCAAGAGTTTACAGAATTGTTAATAAACTGCCAACCGCGGTGCCCTGAATGTTACAAAAAGGCCGGCATTTGCCGGCCTTTTGCGCGTTTTACATAACCAGACGACGAATATCTGACAGCATATTGCCAACAATGGTAATGAAACGTGCCCCATCTGCACCGTCAATAACCCGGTGATCGAAGGACAGAGAGATTGGCATCATCAGACGCGGTGCAAACTCTTTACCGTTCCATACTGGCTCCATCGCTGACTTCGACACGCCAAGGATGGCCACTTCTGGCGCGTTAACGATCGGCGCAAAGTGGGTGGTTCCCAGGCCGCCAAGGCTGGAGATGGTGAAACAGCCGCCCTGCATATCGCCAGCGGTCAGTTTGCCATCGCGCGCCTTTTTAGAGATCGCCATCAGCTCACGAGACAGCTCGGTGATGCCCTTTTTGTTCACGTCTTTAAACACCGGAACAACCAGGCCATTTGGCGTATCAACTGCCACACCGATGTTGATGTACTTTTTCAACGTCAGCTTCTGCGCATCTTCAGACAGTGAACTGTTGAAGCGTGGCATCTGCTCAAGCGCCGCAGCGACCGCTTTCATGATGAAGACAACAGGTGTGTATTTCACATCCAGTTTACGCTTCTCAGCTTCGGCGTTCTGTTGTTTACGGAAGGCTTCCAGCTCGGTGATATCGGTTTTATCAAAGTGCGTAACGTGCGGGATCATCACCCAGTTACGGCTCAGGTTCGCACCCGAGATTTTCTGGATACGGCCCAGTTCCACTTCTTCGATTTCACCAAACTTGCTGAAGTCAACCTTCGGCCATGGCAGCATGCCGGGCAGGCCACCACCGCTGGCAGCGGCTGGCGCGGCTTCTGCACGTTTCACCGCATCTTTCACGTAAGCCTGAACGTCTTCTTTCAGGATACGGCCCTTACGGCCCGTGCCTTTCACTTTCGCCAGATTCACGCCAAATTCACGTGCCAGACGACGAATGACCGGCGTGGCATGTACATAGGCATCGTTCTCGGCAAACTCACCTTTGCTGTCTGCTTTCGCAGCAGCAGGAGCCGCAGGCTTAGATTCCGCCGCCGCCGCTGGCGCAGGTGCTGCCTCTTTTTTGGCAGCAGGTGCTGCGCCTTCCACTTCAAACACCATAATCAGCGAACCGGTGCTGACTTTATCGCCAGTAGCGACTTTCAGCGCTTTGACCGTACCGGCGAAAGGTGCAGGAACTTCCATCGATGCTTTATCGCCTTCAACCACAATCAGTGACTGCTCAGCCTCGACTTTATCGCCCACCTTCACCAGCACGTCGGTGACTTCGACTTCATCGCCACCGATATCCGGTACATTGACGTCTTTTGCGCCAGCCGCTGCTGCTGGCGCAGCCGCCGCGTCTTCTTTTACTTCTGGCTTAGCATCAGCAGCAGGCGCAGCGCCTTCTGCTTCAAATACCATGATGTGAGAACCGGTATTCACTTTATCGCCGGTGGTAATAATGATCTCTTTCACCACGCCCGCGAACGGCGCCGGAACTTCCATCGATGCTTTGTCGCCTTCAACCACAATCAGCGATTGCTCAGCTTCTACCTTGTCGCCCACTTTTACCAGGATCTCGGTGACTTCAACTTCGTCGCCGCCGATATCCGGTACGTTAACGTCTTTGCTGGCGCTGGCAGGTGCAGCGACTGGCGCTGCGTCTGCTTTTTTCTCCTGCGCTGGCGCGGGTGCGGCTTCTGCAGCATCGTCTGCGTCAAACATCATGATCAGCGAGCCGGTTTCTACTTTGTCGCCGGTCGCGATTTTGATCTCTTTCACCACACCGGCCTGCGGCGAGGGAACTTCCATCGAGGCTTTATCGCCTTCCACGGTGATCAGCGACTGCTCGGCTTCCACCTTGTCGCCAACCTTGACCAGAATTTCGGTGACTTCAACTTCGTCTGACCCGATATCTGGTACCTTGATTTCAATAGCCATTACTCTGTTACCTCTTAAGCCAGACGCGGGTTAACTTTATCGGCATCGATCTTGAACTTCACGATCGCATCCGCCACGACTTTCTTATCGATTTCGCCACGTTTAGCCAGTTCACCCAGCGCGGCAACCACAACGTAAGATGCATCCACTTCAAAGTGGTGACGCAGATTTTCACGGCTGTCAGAGCGGCCAAAACCATCCGTACCCAGCACGCGGTAATCGCTTGACGGCACATAGCTGCGAACCTGCTCAGCAAACAGCTTCATGTAGTCGGTTGACGCCACGGCAGGTGCTTCGTTCATCACCTGAGCGATGTAAGGCACGCGAGGTGCTTCCGTTGGATGCAGCATGTTCCAGCGCTCACAATCCTGACCATCGCGGGCCAGTTCGGTGAACGAGGTAACGCTGTAAACGTCTGAACCGATGCCGTAATCGGTCGCCAGGATCTGGGCAGCTTCACGTACATGGCGCAGAATAGAGCCTGAGCCCAACAGCTGAACTTTACCTTTGCTACCGTCCACGGTTTCCAGCTTATAGATACCTTTACGGATACCTTCCTCGGCACCTTTCGGCATCGCTGGCATGTGGTAGTTTTCGTTCAGCGTGGTGATGTAGTAATAGATATTTTCCTGCGCTTCGCCGTACATACGGACCAGGCCATCATGCATGATGACGGCTACTTCGTAGGCATATGACGGATCGTAGGAGATACAGTTTGGAATTGTCAGAGACTGAATATGGCTGTGACCATCTTCATGCTGCAAACCTTCACCGTTCAATGTGGTACGGCCTGATGTACCGCCGACCAGGAAGCCGCGTGCCTGTTGGTCGCCCGCCAGCCACATCAGATCGCCAATACGCTGGAAGCCGAACATCGAATAATAGATGTAGAACGGAATCATCGGCAGGTTGTTGGTGCTGTAAGAGGTCGCCGCCGCCAGCCAGGATGAACCTGCGCCCAGCTCGTTGATCCCTTCCTGCAAAATCTGACCTTTCTCGTCTTCTTTATAGTAAGCCACCTGCTCGCGGTCCTGCGGCGTGTACTGCTGACCGTTCGGGCTGTAGATACCAATCTGACGGAACAGACCTTCCATACCGAAAGTCCGTGCTTCATCAGCAAGAATCGGTACCAGGCGATCTTTGATCGACTTGTTCTTCAGCATCACATTCAGGGCACGCACAAATGCGATGGTGGTCGAGATCTCTTTGTTCTGCTCTTCAAGCAGCGCACCGAACTCTTCCAGCGCTGGCATTTCCAGCTTTTCAGTGAACTTCGGCTGGCGTGATGGCAGGTAACCACCTAACTTCTCACGCTGGCCGTGCAGGTAGTTGTACTCTTCAGAGCCTTTATCGAAGGTGATGTAAGGCAGAGATTCGATCTTGTCGTCTTCTACCGGCACGTTGAAGCGATCGCGGATGTAGCGAACGCCATCCATGTTCATCTTCTTCACCTGATGCGCGATGTTTTTACCTTCGGCCGTGTCGCCCATACCATAACCTTTAATGGTATGTGCCAGAATCAGCACCGGCTTGCCCTTGGTGTCTTGCGCTTTTTTCAGGGCCGCATAGATTTTCTTCGGATCGTGACCGCCGCGGTTCAGTGACCAGATCTCATCGTCTGACCAGTCTTTCACCAAGGCTGCGGTTTCCGGATATTTGCCGAAGAAGTGCTCACGCACATAAGCGCCGTCGCGGGATTTAAAGGTCTGGTAGTCGCCATCAACGGTTTCGTTCATCAGCTGGATCAGCTTACCGCTGGTGTCATTGCGCAGCAGTTCGTCCCAACGGCCGCCCCAGATAACCTTGATCACTTCCCAGCCAGCACCGGCAAAAATGCCTTCCAGCTCATTGATGATCTTGCCGTTACCGGTTACCGGTCCATCCAGGCGCTGCAGGTTACAGTTGATGATGAAGACCAGGTTATCCAGTTTTTCACGGGTGGCGATGGTAATCGCACCTTTCGATTCTGGCTCATCCATCTCGCCGTCGCCCAGGAAGGCATAAACGGTTTGGCCCGACGTCTCTTTCAGGCCACGGTGTTCCAGATATTTCAGGAATTTAGCCTGATAAATTGCATTCAGTGGACCCAGGCCCATTGAGACGGTCGGGAACTGCCAGAATTCCGGCATCAGTTTTGGATGCGGATAAGAAGACAGACCTTTACCGTCAACTTCCTGACGGAAGTTATCCATCTGCTCTTCAGTCAAACGACCTTCAAGGAAGGCACGAGAGTAAATGCCTGGCGAAATGTGGCCCTGGAAGTAAACCAGATCACCGCCATCTTTTTCGCTGCGCGCCCGGAAGAAGTGGTTAAAGCACACTTCATAAATGGTGGCGGAAGACTGGAAGGAGGAGAGGTGACCACCCAGTTCCAAATCTTTTTTCGATGCACGCAGCACTGACACGATGGCGTTCCAGCGGATGGCGGAACGGATACGACGTTCAAGTGAGGTGTTGCCCGGATAGTCCGGTTCATCTTCAACGGCAATAGAGTTGATGTAGTTACTGATTGCGGCAGCACCGCCAGCAACTTTCACACCGCCTTTGCGGGCTGCACTCAGTACCTGATCAATCAGATACTGTGCACGTTCAACACCTTCTTCACGGATGACCGATTCGATCGCCTGTAGCCAGTCACGAGTTTCAATCGGATCCACGTCATTGTGTAAACGTTCTGACATGGGGGGTATTCCTTATCTGTGTCTAATACGTTGAAAAATCGGGAGCCTGTTAACGTCAGGGAGACAGGCTCGTCGCACATGTCCGCACGATCTTTGCCGCACGTTATTCCTTACGTTGCTGTAAACGACGCAGGGAGCGTTCTCGACGGCTCTGCTCCCGACTTCTGTCCAGCAAGATTTCCTCAATGAACGCCAGGTGACGGTGTGAAGCCTCGCGTGCTTGTTCCGGCTCACGAGCCACAATCGCCTCAAAAATTCTGGCGCGGTGACCGCTCACTTTCGCCAGCATTTCCCGGCGCGAGTAGAGCAATTCAAAATTCTGTCGAACGTTCTGTTCCAGCATAGGACCCATTGATCGTAGCAAATGCAAAAGCACGACATTATGGGCGGCTTCTGTGACAGCGATCTGATACTTCATCACTGCGTCTGCTTCAGCGTCGAGATCGCCGCTGTCCTGCGCCTGCTGTATATGAAGATGACAGTCGCGAATACGCTGTAAATCTTCTTCTGTGCCACGCAGTGCGGCATAGTAAGCCGCGATACCTTCTAAAGCATGGCGCGTTTCCAACAGGTCAAACTGAGATTCCGGATGTTCTGCGAGAAGCTCAACGAGAGGATCGCTCATGCTCTGCCAGAGATGCTTCTGTACGAATGTTCCGCCGCCCTGACGGCGAAGTAACAATCCTTTCGCTTCTAAACGCTGGATTGCCTCGCGGAGAGACGGACGTGAAACATCGAATTGTTTGGCGAGTTCGCGCTCGGGAAGCAACTTCTCTCCCGGCTGAAGCGTCCCTTCCATGATCAGGGATTCAAGTTGCTGCTCAATTGCATCGCAGAGTTTGGGTTGACGAATCTTACTGTAAGCCATCTTCCCTTCTTAAATGTGCCTGTCTGACAAAGTAAATTGGTAATACCAATTCAAAAAAGGTGCCCGTAAAGTAACAAAGTATTCACCTTGTGTCTATACGGCATCTGTGACATTAAAGTGAAGGAATGCGGCGTGGCTGCCATAACTGTAGAGTTAAAAAGTGGAAAGCCGGGCGTTAGCGGAATGTTAATTTTTTTAACTTTTACTAAAAATTACATAATGTCGGTAGTTAAACCGATTTAGCTGGCGGTGCGGTTTTTGACCGGGCCGGGGCCTTTTTCTTTATCGCCTATCGCTATGGATTCCACCTGGTTGCTTCTTTTTCAGGCAACTCGTGACCGCTAAAGCGAAAGCAGGTGCAAAGCCCTGCGCTTATCACTATTCTGGTCCCCAGGCTACAACTGGCTTCATTACGCAAGTCAGATACCCTAAAAATATCAGTCGTTAATGTAATCAATTCTTTACAGTCAGCTTGCACTGCAGCGAAGAATAACAACATCACGAGGTGTGTATGGAACAACAGCACGGCGAATCGCTGAAGCGCGGTTTAAAAAACCGCCATATTCAGTTGATTGCCCTGGGTGGTGCAGTGGGAACCGGCCTGTTTCTGGGCAGCGCGTCGGTCATCAAATCGGCAGGGCCAGCCGTTATTTTAGGCTATGCCATTGCCGGATTTATCGCTTTTTTAATTATGCGCCAACTTGGTGAAATGGTGGTTGAAGAGCCGGTAGCCGGTAGCTTCAGTCATTTCGCCTATAAATACTGGGGTAACTTTGCTGGTTTTGCATCGGGCTGGAACTACTGGGTTCTGTATGTGCTGGTGGCGATGGCCGAGTTGAGTGCCGTCGGTAAATATATTCAGTTCTGGTGGCCTGATTTTCCTACCTGGGCCTCAGCCGCGATCTTCTTTGTGCTGATCAATGCCGTTAACCTGACCAACGTAAAAGTGTTTGGTGAGATGGAATTTTGGTTCGCCATTATCAAGGTGATTGCGGTTATTGCGATGATCCTGTTCGGCGGCTGGCTGCTGTTTAGCGGTACGGGCGGTCCACAGGCAACCGTGCGCAACCTGTGGGAGCACGGCGGCTTTCTGCCTAATGGCCTGGGCGGACTGGTGATGGTCATGGCGATTATCATGTTTTCGTTTGGTGGGCTGGAACTGGTGGGAATTACGGCGGCGGAAGCGGATAACCCGGAAACCACGATCCCTAAGGCGACCAATCAGGTGCTGTGGCGTATCCTGATTTTCTATATCGGCTCGCTGGCGGTACTGCTTTCTTTGATGCCGTGGACGCGCGTAACCGAAGACACCAGCCCTTTCGTGTTTATTTTCCATGAACTGGGCGATGCGATGGTCGCGAATGCCCTGAACGTGGTCATCCTGACGGCCGCCCTGTCGGTCTATAACAGCTGCGTTTACTGTAACAGTCGTATGCTGTTTGGTCTGGCACAGCAGGGAAATGCGCCTAAAGCGCTGCTGAACGTTGACCGTCGCGGCGTACCGGTAATGAGTATTCTGGTGTCAGCCGTTGCGACTGCCCTGTGTGTGCTGCTCAACTTCCTGATGCCGGGTGAAGCGTTTGGTCTGTTGATGTCGCTGGTCGTTTCTGCGCTGGTTATCAACTGGGCGATGATTAGCCTGGCGCACCTGAAATTCCGTAAAAAGAAAAATCAGCAGGGCGTGACGACCCGCTTTAAGGCCGTTCTGTATCCACTGGGTAACTGGATTTGCCTGGTTTTCCTGGGCGGAATTCTGGTCCTGATGGCGATGACACCGGGCATGGCCATTTCCGTATGGTTAATCCCTGTCTGGCTGGTCATCCTTGCTGTTGGTTATGTAGTTAAAAATAAAACGCAAAAAGCCTGATAGCGCTGCCCACCCGCGCGCATGTTTAAGCGGGTGGGCAGTCATTAAACCCGACGCTGTTCACACTTCTCTCTCCATGGCTGTTTTGTCCATCATCGCAACGATTTATTGCCGCTCATCCTGCTGATTAAACATTAATAATCCTTTTCTGTTTAATCCTTCTGCAGGAAACAATAATGACAGGTAAAACGCTCTCGTTCAGAGAAAAGCTGGGCTACGGCATGGGTGATGCCGGATGCAATATGATTGGCGGTGCCGTCATGTTGTTTCTCAGCTATTTCTATACTGATGTGTTTGGCTTAGCCCCGGCATTGGTCGGTGTACTGTTACTCTCTGTCCGGATTCTTGATGCCATCACCGATCCGATAATGGGCGCTATTGCCGACCGCACCAAAAGTCGCTGGGGACGCTTTCGCCCCTGGCTGCTCTGGGTATCGGTGCCCTATGTCATATTCAGTGTGCTGATGTTTACCACACCTGACTGGAGCTACCACAGCAAGGTTATTTGGGCGTTTGTCACCTATTTTTTCATGTCCCTGACCTACACTGCGATTAATATCCCCTATTGCTCGCTGGGCGGCGTGATTACCAACGATCCCGGTGAGCGCGTGTCCTGTCAGTCCTATCGCTTTGTGATGGTGGGCATTGCCACGTTGATCCTCTCGCTGTCGCTGCTGCCCATGGCTGAGTGGTTTGGTGGCGAGAATAAAGCGCGCGGCTATCAAATGGCGATGGGCGTACTGGCGCTGGTGGGATTAGCGATGTTCCTGTTCTGTTTCGCCAACGTCCGTGAACGTATTCACCCTGCCGTGCCGACAAATGATGACCTGAAACACGATTTGCGTGACGTGTGGAAGAATGATCAGTGGGTGCGCATCCTGCTGCTGACGTTCTGCAACGTCTGCCCTGGGTTTATTCGTATGGCGGCAACCATGTACTACGTCACCTGGGTGATGGGCCAAACCCCTCACTTTGCTACGCTGTTTATCAGCCTTGGTGTGGTGGGCATGATGCTGGGCAGTACGCTGGCAAAAGTGCTGACCGATCGTTGGTGTAAGCTGAAAGTCTTTTTCTGGACCAATATTGCCCTCGCGTTATTCTCCAGTGGTTTTTACTGGCTCGATCCGCACGCCACCGTCACGGTGGTCATCGCCTACTTCCTGCTGAATATCCTCCATCAGATTCCTTCGCCTTTGCATTGGTCCCTTATGGCCGATGTGGATGACTACGGTGAGTGGAAAACCGGCAAGCGCATTACCGGCATCAGCTTTTCCGGCAACCTGTTCTTCCTCAAGGTGGGCCTGGCGGTCGCAGGTGCCATGGTTGGTTTTCTGCTCTCGGCTTACGGCTACGATGCCGGAGCGAAACAGCAATCCGCGCATGCCATCAGTGGGATCGTGCTGCTGTTTACCGTTATTCCGGGCATCGGTTATTTGATTACCGCCGGCGTAGTGCGGCTGATGAAAGTGGATCGCAGCTTAATGCAAACCATCCAACGCGATCTTGCCCTGCGCCGTACAGCGGTACAGACGGGACACGATCAACACACCAGCGAGATCCAGACGGGAGCAGTGAAATGAGCGAGAACTGGCCTAACCCTTTTATCGAACGACGTGCCGATCCTTTTATCCTGCGCCATGGAGAGCACTATTACTTCATTGCTTCCGTACCGGAATACGATCGTCTGGAAATCCGTCGTGCCAGCACGTTGATGGGCTTACGCAACGCAGAGCCGGTTGTGGTATGGCAAAAGCCTGATATCGGCCCCTTTAGCGAGTTGATTTGGGCACCGGAGCTGCACCATATTGATGGTCAGTGGGTCATCTATTTTGCCGCAGCCCCTTCACGCGACATCAAAGACGGGCTGTTTCAGCACCGCATGTACGCACTGGTCTGCGACGATGCGGATCCGCTCAGCGGCAGCTGGCAGCCTGCACGCCAGGTCTTAAGCCACATCGACAGTTTCTCGCTGGACGCCACTCACTTCGTTCATCAGGGTAAAAACTGGTATTTATGGGCGCAAAAAGATCCCAGCATTCCGGGTAATTCCAACCTCTACCTTGCGGAGTTGCGCAATCCGTGGACGCTAAAAGGTAAACCGGTGATGCTGAGCCGCCCGGAATACGAATGGGAGTGCGCGGGCTTTAGTGTTAATGAAGGGGCGGCAGCGATTGTGCATGGCGATCGGCTTTTCATTACGTATTCGGCCAGCGCAACGGATGAAAATTACTGTATGGGCCTGCTGTCTATTCAGCGTGACGCCGATCCGTTGAATGCGTTAGCCTGGCAAAAGTCAGCGCGGCCGGTATTCTCGACCAGTTGGGAAAATCGCCAGTACGGGCCAGGGCACAGTTGCTTTACACAGGATGAAAGCGGACGCGATCTGCTGGTCTACCATGCGCGCAACTATACGGAAATTGAAGGGGACCCTCTGTGGGATGGTAATCGTCACACGCGCCTAAAATATGTACACTGGCGAGAAGATGGCACACCGGATTTTGGCGTGCCACCTGCCGATCACACCAGCGTGCCGTAGATGGTCAGGAGCGCAACCACCACGACTAACACCAGCGAAATACGCTTCGCCAGCGCCACCGCAACACGTGGCGTAGCGACCTTATCGCTGTGTGGATCGCGGGCCAGGGAAAACTGCGCCAGCGTGGTTAGCACATGGTACTGAGAGCGGTGCCTGTCGGTTAATGATGCAAACCAGGCAGGTAACGCCTTCTCTCCGTGGCCGAGCAGCGCATAGGCCACGCCCGCCAGCCGCACCGGAATCCAGTCAACCAGATGCAAAATGCTGTCCACGCCGGATTGCGCACGCGCCATCGGCGTACAATGTTTTGCCAGCCAGCTTTGCCAGGCCCGTAAAAAAGCGTAACCCACCAGCAAAACCGGGCCCCACGCACCTCCCACCACAAACCAGAACATCGGTGCCAGATAAAAACGGAAGTTAATCCAGATGAGGGCGTTTTGTAACTCACGTAAAAATTCGCGTTCACTGCATTCAACCGGCACGCCGTGGATCAGGGTTAATTCTGCCGCCATTGCCTGATGCGCTGCGGCTTCATCACGGCTCGCGGCCTGCAGATAGGCATGATAATGCTGACGCACCACACCGGCACCGATGCACAATAATCCCACGACAATCCAGAACACGAGTTGAGGGATACCAAACAGAATGCCTTTCAGGCTCCATACCACCAGCGCGGTCAGTACCATCACCACAAACAGCATCAACAGGGTACGCATAACAGAAAAGTGCCGACGACCGCGGAAAAAGGGCTCAAGCCGATGATCCAGTTGCCAGTGCTCCCCCAGCTTAAACAGCCGCTCCCAACCTAAAACCAGTAACAAGGTAAATAACGTCATAGTTACTCCAGATGAATCATGATTTTCGTTGCTGTAACCGCTGCTGATAATAGGTCCAGTCAAACGCCGGGCCGGGATCGGTTTTACGCTCCGGTGCGATATCACTGTGTCCGGTAATGCGGGCAGGCGTTATCGGATAGTGCTGCATCAAGATTTGCGTGATCTGATGCAGAGCCTGGTATTGCGCTTCGGTATAGGGTTCAACATCCGTTCCTTCCAGCTCAATGCCAATGGAAAAATCGTTGCAGTTTTCCCGTCCTGCAAACTGCGATATCCCCGCGTGCCAGGCGCGCTGGTCAAAGGGCACATACTGCACAATCTCGCCATCACGCCGAATTAAACAGTGTGCGGCGACGCGTAAATGGGCGATATCAGCAAAGTAAGGATGGGCGTCTGAAGGCAGTGTGCCCTTGAACAGTTTATCAATCCACGGGCCGCCATATTCACCCGGCGGCAGGCTAATATTATGAATAACCAGAAGAGAAGGTGCTTCGTTATGCGGCCGCGCATTATAGTGCGGTGACGGCACCTGTCGCACACCGGTCAGCCATCCTTTTTCTAATTTCATACTGGTTTCTCATCGCGGAATCGGTTTGAGAATAACATGAATTCTAAGGAATTATTGCGCCAAAATGCGCCGCGACCCAGGCGCCGACACTGTTTTGTTAAGTATACTAAACAAAACACCGTCCAGGACTGGCACCGCTGTATTATTCAGGATATGGTAATCACACTGTTATCTGACTTTTGCTGGAGCTGAACGCTATGTCTGTGCGTCGCTATGATCCTGACAGTCGCCACAAGGCGCTGCTTGAACGTATTGAAAATGATATTCCTGAAACGGTTGCACGTGCATTACAGGAAGATCTTGGCGGTGAGATAGACAGCGATCGGGATATTACCGCGCAGCTGTTGCCTGCCGAAAGCCGGGCCCATGCCCAGGTCATTACCCGCGAAGCCGGTGTTTTTTGTGGTAAACGCTGGGTGGAAGAGGTCTTTAACCAGTTGGGTGCCTATGACGCACTGACCTGGCATGTTGAAGATGGACAACCCGTTATCGCGGATCAGCGGTTGTTTGACATTGAGGGCCCCGCTCGCCTGCTGCTCACTGCCGAGCGTACTGCCCTAAACTTTGTGCAAACGTTGTCGGGCGTGGCCACTGAAGTCAGCCGCTATGTCGCGCTGCTGGAAGGCACACAGACACAGCTTCTGGATACGCGTAAAACCGTACCGGGGCTGCGTACGGCCTTAAAGTATGCCGTACTGTGCGGCGGGGGCAGCAATCACCGCCTTGGGCTGTCTGATGCTTTTTTAATTAAAGAGAACCATATTATTGCCAGTGGATCGATTCGCCAGGCGGTGGAAAAAGCCTTTTGGCTCTATCCGGATGTCCCGGTGGAAGTGGAAGTCGAGTCGTTAAAGGAGCTACAGGAAGCCCTTGAGGCGGCAGCCGATATCATCATGCTGGACAACTTTACGCTGGATGAGATGCGCGAAGCGGTGACGGTAACGGCAGGTCGCGCGCTGCTGGAGGTCTCCGGCAATGTCACTGATACGACACTCCGCCAAATCGCCCAGACCGGTGTGGACTATATTTCCGTCGGTGCACTGACCAAACATGTGCGTGCCCTCGATCTTTCCATGCGCTTTCAAGCGAGCTAATCGTTTTCGCCGTGCCACTGGCACGGCCTGTTTTGTGCAGTTTCTTCCACTGTTTAAGCTGTATTGCTGTAATCCGCTTTCTTTCCTGCCTGCGCTTTTCCACTCTCCTGATCTGCTGCTGTTATCGCCGCCACAGGCTTTTTACACTGCGGCCTTCTTACACAGGAGGCAATGGAATGATCTATCAACGTGGTTTCACGCTGGTTGAATTAATGATTGTGGTTGGCATCGTGGCAATTCTCAGCGCTATTGGGCTGCCTGCTTATCAAAACTATCTGCAGCGCGCCGCGCTAACCGACATGCTGCAAACGATGGTGCCCTTTAAGACAGCCGTTGAACTGTGTGCCATTGAGCGCGGCGGTCCTGATCAGTGCCAGGCCGGGCAACGCGGTATTCCGCAGGGAACCACATCGCGTTATGTGTCGGCCATCACCGTGGTCAACGGCATGATTACCCTGACCGGGCAGGAAAGCCTTAACGGATTAAGCGTTGAGATGCTCCCCGTATGGGACAGCACCCAGGGCACCATCGTGTGGCAGCGCACCTGTACCAGCAATAACACGACTCTGCGTGATAACTGCCAGGAACAATTCCGCTTTGCCGATCGGGGAGGCGCATATGCAAAAACCTGATGATGCGATTAGGCTGATCTGCCAGCGCTACCGAGCGATTGTCCTCGATCACAATACGACCCACTTACGCCTTGCCGTTGCCGAAAGCATTCCGGCGGGCCTGCTTGAAGCCTTACAGTTTGCCAGCCCGTGTAAAACCGAAGTGGAATGCTGGCCACAGGCCCGACTGGAACAGTTTGAATCGACGAATAAACCGCTAATGGCAAAAGAAAAAGCGCCAGGGGAATCGACGATTGATGCCGCCAGTCAGCTTTTGCGCCAGGCTACACTGCGTCGTGCGTCGGATATTCATATCGAACCTTACCAGAACAGCTTGCGTATTCGCCTGCGCATTGACGGGGTCCTGCATCCCCTGCCCCCGCAGTGTGATACGCAACCGGCTGCACTGCTGGCGCGGCTGAAAATTCTGGCAGGTCTGGATATTGCCGAACGGCGCCTGCCTCAGGATGGGCAATTTAGTTGTGATATTGAAGGCAGGTCGGCCTCTTTTCGGCTCTCAACCTTGCCCATTCAGGGCGGCGAAAAAGCCGTGGTACGCCTGCTGCAGAGTGAAGGCGCAGCATTGTCACTGGATAAGCTGGGACTGCCTGCCGCGCAGCTACGCCTGCTGACCTCATCACTGATGCAGCCGCAAGGGTTGATTCTGGTAACAGGCCCAACCGGTAGCGGCAAAACCTTTACGCTTTATAGCGGGCTGAGCGCCATCAACCAGCCGGATAAGAACCTTTGCAGCGTGGAAGATCCTGTTGAGATCCCGCTTCCGGGTATCAACCAGACCCAGATTAATCCAAAGTATGGCCTTGATTTCAACCGCGTGTTACGCGCTCTGCTTCGCCAGGATCCTGACGTCATCATGGTGGGTGAAATACGTGATGGTGAGACGGCGGAAATTGCCGTTAAGGCAGCGCAAACCGGTCATCTGGTTCTCTCGACCCTGCACACCAACTCGACGGCGGAAACGCTGACTCGCTTACGTCAAATGGGCATTCCGGGCTATCTGCTGGGTTCGGCACTCCGCCTGATCGTTGCACAACGGCTGGTAAGACGCTTGTGCCCTCGCTGCCGCGAACCGGCGCAGGCGGTGGCCCACTTTCCTGCGTCACTCTGGCCTGGTACCTTACAAACCTGGCGAGCACCGGGTTGCGATCACTGCTTTTCGGGTTATTTTGGTCGGCTGGCCTTATTTGAATTACTGCCCGTAACGGCGAAGTTACAAAACGCCATCGCCGCCGAAATGCCGGTCGAAGGCTTACTGGACCTGGCCAAACAGCAGGGCATGCGTACCCTGATGACATCCGGTCTGGAAGCCGTCAGTCGCGGTGAAACCTCGCTGGAAGAGATGCAGCGCGTGATCGGACTGGATAATGACTAGCCTCTGTTTGTATCGCTGGCATGCGGTAGACAGCAGCGGAAGGTTGCAAACAGGCCACCACCTTGCACCTGACTGCGACAGGCTGTTTTCTGATCTGGCGCAACGTCATTTACTGCCCGTGAGCTGGAAACGGGAAAAAGTTATACGCCGAAGTGACTGGAAGTGGCAGCATAAAATCGATTTGATTCGCCAGCTCGCCACGCTGCTTAAGGCGGGCCTTCCTCTGTCACAGAGCCTGAGTCTCCTTGCTGAAGGGCATCCTCAGGCAGCCTGGCGTGCCCTGATGCTGGCTTTGCAACATCACGTGTTAGCAGGCGAGCCCTTTTCCCACGCCTTGCGTCAGTGGCCGCAAATATTTCCGCCGCTTTATCCCGCCCTGATGGAGGTCGGTGAGCTGACCGGCCAGCTGGACATCTGCTGCGAACAACTGGCACAGCAGCAAACACGCCAGCAACATTTACGGGACAAGGTGATTAAAGCGCTGCGTTATCCGCTGTTTATCCTGGCCGTCGCGCTGGCTGTCACCTGCGGCATGCTGCTGTTTGTCTTACCGGAGTTTGTTTCGGTGTATGCCTCCTTTGACGCCCCCTTGCCTGTTTTCACCGCTGCTGTTATTACGCTCTCTGAGATATTGCAGGCATGGGGATTACCGTTAACCGGGTTGGTTATTCTGCTGGCCATGGGAGGGCAACAGTGGCGTCGGCACGCTGAAAACTGGCAGCGTCGCGAGCAGCGAGCTTTGCTGCGCATTCCCGTGATCGCCGGACTATGGCGGGGAAGTCAACTGACACAAATCTACAGTGTTTTGCAGTTGACGCAGCAGGCAGGACTGACGCTGCTGCAAGGGCTTGAGGCGGCAAAGGTCACGCTCTCCTCGCTGCTGTGGCGGGAAGCTATCGAGGCACTTCAGCATCATATTGCTCAGGGCAATCCTCTGCACCAGGCGCTGAACAATCATCCCTTATTTAGCCCGCTCTGCAGTCAGTTGATTCGCGTAGGTGAAGAAGCAGGCGCACTGGATGTGATGCTGGTACGTCTGGCTGAATGGCATGAAGGACAGACGCTGACGCGTGCTGATAATCTTGCAGCCTCGCTGGAACCCATCATGATGGTGGTGATTGGCGGCATTGTGGGCACATTGGTGATTGCCATGTACTTACCCGTGTTTGGATTAGGAGAAGCAATGCAGTAAAGGCGCAGCCTCACCCTTACTGCATGCACAACAGGTTGCCTTAACGGGTAAAGGTTCGGTTTTCCTGCTCGGCTACCCGGATAAAGGTCGTGCGTTTGGTTAACTCTTTCAGACGCTCAGCGCCAACATACGTACAGGCAGAACGGAGACCGCCGAGAATGTCACGAAGGGTTTCCTCCACCGGCCCGCGTAACGGCAGCTTCACCGTTTTTCCCTCTGCCGCACGGTATTCTGCGACGCTACCGGCATGACGTTTCATTGCCGACTCTGAACTCATGCCGTAAAACAGCATGAAACGCTCGCCATTTTCTTCGACGATCCGGCCCTCACACTCATCATGCGCGGCCAGCATACCACCCAGCATGACGAAATCTGCTCCGCCGCCAAAGGCTTTCGCGATATCGCCCGGTACGCTACAACCCCCGTCGCTGACAATTTGCCCGCTCAGGCCATGGGCCGCATCGGCGCACTCAATGACCGCAGAGAGCTGCGGATAGCCTACGCCGGTTTTGACGCGCGTGGTGCACACCGAGCCAGGCCCAATGCCGACCTTAACGATGTCTGCACCAGACAGGATTAACTCTTCCACCATCTCGCCGGTCACGACGTTCCCTGCACAGATCGTTTTACCAGGGAAGGTTTCCCGGGCGCGCTTCAGGAAATCGACAAAGTGTTCAGAATAGCCATTGGCGACGTCGATGCAGATGAACTGCAACTCGTCGGAGATCGCCATAATCGCGATCAGTTTATTGAGATCGGCATCCGAGGTCCCGGTAGAAACCATCACATACTTCAGCACTGCACTCGGTACGCGTTGCACGAATGTCCGCCATTCCTCTACGCTGTAATGCTTGTGCACAGCCGTCAGAATATTAAAACCGGCCAGCGCCTCCGCCATCAGAAAGGTGCCAACGGTATCCATATTGGCGGCGATAACCGGCACACCGCTCCAGCTAAGACCGGAATGCTTAAAGGTAAAGCTGCGATCCAGCTCAACCTGAGAACGGCTTTTCAGCGTTGAGCGCTTGGGGCGAATCAATACATCTTTAAATCCCAGTTTCAAATCTTCTTCAATGCGCATACATCCTGTCCTGGTAAGAGGTTATAAACTGTCGTGCATGAAGCCATCACGGTTCCCGCGATCTCATGATACGCGCCATTCCAGCCGCAACAAGACTGCGAATTTCACTTTATTTACGCTACAATCCATTAAATTCAACTGCGTATTTTTGTTGTGACCCAGCGCGCATATTTATCCTGTGATGACGCGTGACCGGCGTGATACTGAGCGACTAAGAGAGTTTGTGTGAGAGATTCCCCCTACACTGTGGCGCTGACTGGCGGAATTGGCAGCGGCAAAAGTACCATTGCCGAGTATTTTGCTGCGTCAGGTGTCGATATCATTGATGCGGATGTCATTGCTCGTGAAGTCGTCGAGCCAGGCACGCCCGCTCTTCAGGCTATTATCGCTCGCTATGGCGACGCTGTTGTGAACGAACAGGGCGCACTACATCGCTCACGTTTAAGAGAGATCATTTTTGCCACGCCCGATGAAAAACGCTGGTTAGACGCGCTGCTTCACCCTCTGATCAATGCACGCACCCAGCAGCTTAAAGCGCAGGCCGTTTCGCCCTATGTTTTGTGGGTGGTGCCTTTGCTGGTTGAAAATCAGCTGCAGCGGCAGGCCGATCGCGTGCTGGTCGTCGATACCGATGAAGAGACGCAGCTTAAACGCACGCTGCAGCGCGACAATGTCTCTCTCGATCAGGCTAAACGTATTCTTGCGGCACAGGCCACGCGTCAACAGCGTCTCGCCTGTGCGGACGATATTATTGATAACAGTGGCGCACCTGAAAATGCGCTGCCCCAGGTTGCCCAACTCCATCAGCTTTATCTGAAGCTTGCGGCAGCGAAACAGGATTAACCCATGAGTACAGTCGTTCTGTTTGAACATCCACTGAATGAAAAAATGCGTACCTGGCTGCGCGTGGAATTTTTGATCGACCAGTTGCATGACATTATGCCGTTGGAAAACACCGCGACGGCACTGACTTTTTTCCGCCTGATTGGAGAACTGCTGGATATCTTCGAGCGTGGCGATATGCGCACCGAATTGCTGAAAGAGCTTGAACGCCAGCAAGCGAAACTGCGTGCATGGGCCGATGTGCCCGGCGTAGATATGTCCGTGGTGGATGCATTACGTGACAAGCTGAAAGCGCAGTCTGTTCTGCTTAACAGCGCCCCTCGTATGGGACAGCCATTGCGAGAAGATCGTCTTATCGCCCTGGTTCGCCAACGACTCAGCATTCCCGGCGGGTGCTGTAGCTTTGATTTACCCGGCCTGCATATCTGGCTACATTTGCCCCAGGCGACGCGCGACGCGCAGGTGACACGCTGGATGGAAACCCTTATCCCGTTGCACAGTACCCTGGCGATGCTGCTTGATTTGATTCGCCAGTCGGGAACCTACCGTTTACAAACCAGTTTGAATGGGTTTTATCAGGATAATGCTGAAGGCGCGGATTTATTGCGACTGCAGCTGGAAATGGAGGATGCACTGTATCCTCAGGTTTCGGGCCATAAAAGCCGTTTTGCGATACGTTTTATGCCATTGGACAGCGAGCATGGCGAAGTGCCAGCGCGCCTTAACTTCCAACTGGCCTGTTGTTAGAGGTGAAAATGCAGGAAGAGATAATGACGGTGGAATGCCCGCAGTGCGGTAAAACAGTGATCTGGGATGAACTCAGCCCATGGCGGCCATTTTGTAGTAAACGCTGTCAGTTAATCGATCTGGGCGAGTGGGCTGCAGAAGAAAAGCGCATTCCCAGCAGCGATGATTTGAATGACAGTGATAACTGGAGCGAAGAAGACCGTTGAGTAAAACCGTGGGGCGTGATTGCCCCACCGTATTACAGTTCGTCCGCCACCAGACGAGCTATCAGCTCATGATTCGCTGCCGGAAACTCTTCGGCGACCAGCGCATGTTGTTCGACCCAACGTTGCGGTTGTCCCTCTTTGCCCCAGGGCTCACCTTTCCAGCCTTCCACCAGGAAAAAATGCAGCGTTACGCGCAGATCGTCGTAGGTATGATCTTTCGTGCCAATAGCGCGCGCCTGCGTCACTTCAATACCGGTTTCTTCTAACAGTTCGCGCACTAATCCTTGCTCGGCGCTCTCACCTGCTTCAATTTTCCCGCCGGGGAATTCCCACTTATTGGCCATATACGAGGACGCCGCACGCTGGGCAAGAAAAATCTGTTTACTGGCATTGCGAATGATGCCGACCGCAACCTGCAGGTGCTTCATGAAAATATCCCGGAGAGTGAGTGAAAGAGGGCTGATTCTAAAACATGTTAAGCAGGTTGTTAACCGCTCAGGCGTTCGAATAGCAAACTGAAAGGCAAAAAAAGGAGCCATTGGCTCCTTTTTAGTTCCACATGTCCCGTCCTGAATAGCGTTGACACATTTTCCACTGGTTTTGAGGAGAATGTGATGAAACAGTATGTTAAACGCACTCAGCGGGATTACTCTCTGTCCTTTAAGCTGGCAGTCGTGGAGCAGGTTGAAAAAGGCGAGATGACTTACCGCCAGGCTCAGGAACGCTACGGCATCCA
>NZ_JALNPN010000017.1:0-113974 GCF_024520835.1 Pantoea sp. Fr+CA_20 | reverse complement strand
AGGGTCCATGATGAACATGAACCCTTTTTACACCTGCCACTGGATCGGTCAACCGATCCTTAAATGATCGGCATTAGGCACTCAGGCCTCCCATTTTTTTTACAGCAATTAACCTAATTGTTTACGCGCGTTACGGAAAATACGCATCCAGGGGCTGTCTTCACCCCACTCAGCCGGGTGCCATGAGTTGCTGACCGTGCGGAACACGCGCTCAGGGTGCGGCATCATAATGGTGACGCGCCCGCTCTCGTTGGTCACGGCGGTGATGCCGTTTGGCGACCCATTCGGGTTTGCCGGATAGGTTTCTGTCACCTTACCTGCGTTATCGACATAACGGAGCGCCACCAGCCCTTTGGACTCGAGGGCGGCAAGATGCGCCCCATCGCGAACCTCAACGAAGCCCTCGCCGTGCGATACGGCGATTGGCATACGTGAGCCGGCCATACCGTCTAACAGTAACGACGGGCTGGCAGCCACTTCAACCAGGCTGAAGCGCGCTTCAAAACGCTCTGACTGATTACGGACAAAGCGTGGCCACAGTTCGCTGCCGGGGATCAACTCACGCAGGTTAGACATCATCTGGCAGCCGTTACAGACACCGAGCGCCAGCGTTTGTGGGCGATGGAAGAAGGATGCGAACTGATCGCGGACGCGTGGGTTAAACAGAATGGATTTTGCCCAACCTTCACCGGCCCCTAATACGTCACCGTAAGAGAAGCCGCCGCAAGCCACTAACGCCTGGAAACGTTCCAGATCGATCCGTCCGGCGAGCAGGTCACTCATATGAACGTCAACCGCAGTAAACCCGGCGCGATCAAAGGCGGCGGCCATTTCCACATGGGAGTTAACCCCCTGCTCACGCAGGACGGCAACGCGTGGACGCGCACCTGTGGCAATCATTGGTGCTGCAACGTCTTCTTCTGGCTTGAATGTCAGGCTGACGTTCAGACCCGGATCGTTGTTATCCTGCTTTGCCTGATGTTCCTGATCGGCACAGGCTGGATTATCACGCAGACGCTGCATCTGCCAGGTGGTTTCGGCCCACCAGGTCCGTAAGGTGTTACGGCTTTCGCTATACACAGCACTCTCGCCAGAACGAATCACAAAGCGGTCGCCCGGCTTCGCACATCCCAGCACATGGCTGCAGTGCGCCAGACCGTGCGCTGCAAGAATCTGCTCTACTGCCTCACGATCGGCGGCGTTGATTTGAATGACCGCCCCCAGCTCTTCGGTGAACAGCGCAGCCAGCGCATCGCTGCCCAACGCCGCGATATCGACGTCAATGCCGCAGTGACCGGTAAAGGCCATTTCCGCCAGGGTAACAAGCAGGCCACCATCTGAACGGTCATGGTAAGCCAGCAGTTTTTGTTGGCTGACCAGCGCCTGAACGGCATTAAAGAAGCCCGCCAGTTGCTGTGCATCACGCACATCTGCAGGCTTGTCGCCCAACTGACGATAAACCTGAGCCAGTGCCGTCGCGCCTAAGGTGTTAGCGCCGTTACCAAGGTCGATCAACAGCAGCAGGTTATCCTGATCTGCCACCAGCTGTGGCGTCACGTTGCGGCGCACGTCTTCTACACGGGCAAACGCGGTAATCACCAGAGACAGAGGCGAGGTCATTTCGCGCTGTTCGGTGCCTTCCTGCCAGCGGGTTTTCATCGACATGGAGTCTTTACCCACCGGAATGGTGATGCCAAGTGCCGGGCACAGCTCTTCACCGACGGCTTTTACAGCGTCATACAGGCCAGCGTCTTCACCCGGATGGCCTGCTGCCGACATCCAGTTAGCCGAAAGTTTCACGCGCTTCAAAGAACCGACCGGCGTGGCCGCAAGGTTAGTCAGTGCTTCACCGACGGCCAGACGGGCGGAGGCGGCAAAGTCGAGTAGCGCCACAGGGGCGCGCTCGCCCAGCGCGAAGGCCTCACCATGGTAGCTGTCGAGGCTGGCCGTTGTTACGGCACAGTTGGCGACCGGGATCTGCCAGGGGCCGACCATCTGATCGCGCGCCACCATGCCGGTTACGCTGCGGTCGCCTATGGTGATCAGGAAGGTTTTTTCCGCCACGGTCGGCAAGTGCAGCACACGGTTCACCGCATCCGTCAGCGTGATGCCGTCGCGCTGGAGTGGGTGCCCCTGAGCCTGCTGTTTCACCACATCGCGGGTCATTTTCGGGGTTTTCCCCAACAACACATCCAGCGGCATATCAATCGGGCTGTTAGAGAAGTGGCTGTCTTCCAGCGTCAGATGCAGCTCCTCGGTGGCTTCACCAATAACCGCATAAGGCGCACGCTCACGCTGACAAATAGCAGCAAACTCGGCCAGCTTCTCTGGGGCGACGGCCATCACATAACGCTCTTGTGATTCATTACACCAGACTTCAAGCGGGCTCATTCCCGGTTCGTCACTGAGGATATCGCGCAGGTTAAAGCGGCCACCGCGACCACCATCGCTGACCAGTTCCGGCATCGCGTTGGACAATCCGCCTGCGCCCACATCGTGGATAAACAGAATGGGGTTGTCATCGCCCAACTGCCAACAGCGGTCAATGACTTCCTGGCAACGGCGCTCCATTTCTGGATTGTCACGCTGCACTGACGCAAAATCGAGATCGGCATCGGACTGACCCGACGCCATTGATGATGCAGCACCGCCACCCAGGCCGATATTCATCGCCGGCCCACCCAGCACGATCAGTTTGGCACCCACGGTGATTTCACCCTTCTGCACGTGATCGGCACGGATATTTCCGATACCGCCAGCCAGCATAATGGGTTTGTGGTAGCCACGCAGTTCAGTGCCGTTGTGGCTGTTAACCTGCTCTTCGTAGGTACGGAAGTAGCCGTTTAAGGCTGGACGACCAAATTCGTTGTTAAACGCCGCGCCGCCCAGTGGGCCTTCGGTCATGATATCCAGCGCGCTGACGATGCGCGCAGGCTTGCCAAAATCCTCTTCCCATGGCTGTTCAAAGCCGGGAATACGCAGATTCGATACCGAGAAACCGACCAGGCCAGCCTTCGGCTTTGCGCCTCGTCCGGTTGCGCCCTCATCACGAATCTCACCGCCGGAGCCGGTTGCCGCGCCAGGCCAGGGGGAAATCGCGGTGGGATGGTTGTGGGTTTCAACCTTCATCAGAATGTGCGCCGCTTCCTGGTGATAGGCGTATTCGCCTTTCTCAGCATCCGCGAAGAAGCGTCCCACCTCAGAGCCTTCCATGACCGCAGCGTTATCTTTGTAGGCTGACAGAACATAATCCGGTGTTTGCTCGAAGGTGTTTTTAATCATTTTAAACAGCGATTTAGGCTGTTTTTCGCCGTCGATAATCCAGTCAGCGTTAAAAATCTTGTGACGACAATGCTCAGAGTTCGCCTGGGCAAACATATAAAGCTCAATGTCGTTTGGATTGCGCCCCAGTGCGGTAAAGGCAGCCAGCAGATAATCAATTTCGTCTTCTGCCAGCGCCAGTCCCAGCGTCATATTGGCTTCAACCAGCGCCTGACGGCCTTCACCGAGCACATCGACGCTTTTGACCGGCTGAGGTTCATGGTGAGCAAACAGCTGCTCGGCCTGATTGAAATCGCTGTACACCGTTTCCATCATGCGGTCATGAAGGAGCGCCGCCAGCGCCTGCCACTGGGTTTCCGTCAGTTCAGGCGCCTGGACATAAAAGGCCATGCCACGTTCCAGACGACGCACCTGCGAAAGATCGCAGTTGTGGGCAATGTCAGTGGCTTTCGATGACCACGGTGAAATGGTGCCAGGACGCGGCGTCACCAGTAGTAAACGCCCTTGTGGCGCATGTTCAGCGAGAGAAGGGCCGTACTTGAGCAGGCGCTGCAGACGGGACGTTTCATCCTCGCTCAGCGGCGCGCTGACATCGGCAAAATGGACGTACTCAGCGTAAATATCACTCACCGGCAGATGAGCGTCCTGAAAGCGGGTCAGCAGTTTGTTTACACGAAATGCCGACAGGGCGGGCGAACCACGCAGAATTTCCATCATAAGATCTCTCGTCTTCGAAGCGCCGGGCGACGCTTCATTGGGCGCAACAGGGGAAAACGGGGCGTATTATAGAGAAACCCACTCCGCGACGAAACCGTTTGCGCAAAATTTATGGCCAACAAGATTTGCCTGAAATTTGCGCAAAACTTGCTTTATAAGTTGCTCTACCCGAGTTTGTTGCGCAAAATGCCCCTCGCTCTGGGAGTTAAAACAAGATCAATACTGCCTTAAAAGACAGAGGCCTTGGAGCCATCGAGAGATAACTATTTGAAACGCCTAAAATTTAATTATCTGGTTATCGGTCTTCTCACCGTGCTTCTGGCTTTGGCACTGTGGCCGTCCATCCCCTGGTACGGTGGTGGACAAGATACGATCTCACAGATTAAATCACGGGGAGTGCTGCGCGTCAGTACCGTAAACTCGCCGTTGACTTACTACACCGTGAATAAAGCACCGGCCGGGATGGACTACGAGCTGGCAAAGCGTTTTGCCGATTATTTGGGCGTGAAGCTCGACATAACCGTGCGCGCTAACCTCAGTGACCTGTTTGATGCGCTCGACGATGGCAAAGCCGATTTGCTGGCGGCGGGCCTTATCTACAACAATGAGCGCCTGAATCGCTATCAAACCGGCCCCGGTTACTACAGCGTTTCGCAGCAGCTGGTTTATCGCGTGGATAAACCCCGGCCGAAAAACCTGGGTGACCTGAAGGGACGGCTGGTGGTTGCCTCAGGATCGGCCTACCTGTCGACGTTAAAGAGCGCCAGGACAAACCAGTATCCCGATCTCGACTGGGCCATTTCGACCGATCAAAGTCCAAAAGCCCTGCTGGAAGCCGTGGCAGAAGGCAAGCTGGATTACACGATTGGCGATTCCGTAACGATTGCCCTGCTTCAGCGCATTCATCCTCAGTTAGCCGTTGCCTTCGACGTCACGGATGAAGAACCCGTTACGTGGTACCTGCCCCATGACAGTGATGACAGCCTGAATGCTGCGATGCTGGATTTCTTTAACAGCATGGGAGAAGAAGGCGCGATGGCCCGACTGGAGGAGAAATACCTTGGTCACGTCGGCACCTTCGACTATGTGGATACGCGCACCTTCCTGCGTTCCATTGATAACGTCCTGCCTGACATTAAGCCGCTGTTCGAGAAGTATGCCAATAATATCGACTGGCGATTACTGGCAGCCATTTCCTATCAGGAATCCCACTGGAATCCGCAGGCAACCTCGCCGACCGGCGTGCGCGGCATGATGATGTTAACGCGTAACACCGCTGACAGCGTTGAAGTGGGTGACCGTACCGATCCCGAGCAGAGTATTCGTGGCGGGAGCCAGTATCTGCAAAACATGATGGAAAAAGTGCCACAAACCATTCCAGAAGATGAACGTATCTGGTTTGCGCTGGCGGCGTATAACATGGGCTATGCTCATATGCTGGATGTGCGTAAGCTCACCGCGAAACAGGGCGGTAACCCGGACAGCTGGGCTGACGTGAAACTCCGTTTACCCATGTTGAGTCAAAAGCGTTACTACACGCAAACCACCTATGGCTATGCGCGCGGGCAGGAAGCCTACAACTACGTAGAGAATATTCGTAAGTATGAGATTAGCCTGGTGGGCTATTTGCAGGAGCAGGAAAAACACCTTGCCCAACAGGCCGCTCTGGAAGCGGAGATGGGCAAAGGTTATCCTGCCGTCACGCCCGAGGTGGCAATGAACTAACTGTCGCGCTGCGCCTGACGCAGCGCTTTTTGTTGCTGGCGGCGCATACGGAAAAAATCGCTCAGCATCCCCGCGCACGCCTCTTCCAGCACACCGTGATGCAACGCCACCTGATGGTTCATGCCCGGATGGCCTAACACGTCAATCAGGGAGCCGGCTGCGCCGGTTTTCACATCGTGCGCCCCATATACCAGACGACCAATGCGAGCATGCACCATCGCCCCCGCACACATAATGCACGGCTCCAGCGTAACGTAGAGCGTGGTATCAAGCAGGCGATAGTTTTCCAGCACTTTTCCGCCCTGACGTAGCGCCATGATCTCCGCGTGGGCCGTGGGATCGTGCTGCCCGATAGGCCGGTTCCAGCCCTCGCCTATCACCCGCTCTCCCTGAACCAGCACCGCGCCCACTGGCACTTCGCCCTGCTCCCATGCGCGCTGCGCCAGGGTAAGCGCACGGCGCATCCAGTATTCATCTTGTTCTTGAGTCACGCAGACCACTCCCGGCAGCAAAAAAGCGGCGCATTATACCCATCACGCCCGGAAAACCGAAGCGCGATGGCCGTTATTCCAGCTGCTGTAATTCACCAACCGGCGTGACGCGCCAGCGATGCTGGCAAAAGAACAACAGCGGGTTGTCCTGTTTGCTGTCGCTGTAACCGCTATAAAGCTGCAATGGCGTACCGATCTGCTCTTCCAGCTGCACGACTTTTTCGTGACCGAGGCAGCGCATTTTCAATACACGTCCTCCTAAACCACGCTGCATCTGGCTGGCGATCAGCTTTACTCGTGGCAAAAACGCGGAGTCATAATAGACCTGTTCAACCAGAGACTGGGGGGACCCTGTAATCAGCCACACATCTGCATCATCGCTGCTGAGGTATTCACTGAGGCGTTTCTGCACCACGGGAAACGCTTTAACGCGTTGCCGAAACCATTGGGCGAATTCAGCCTCCAGGCGCAACAGGGTTGCTTCAGAGCGGCCAAAGGTAATCGACCACAACAGCAAACTCATCGGCCAGCGCGCGGCACGTCCCTTGACTAATAATCCTGCGCCCACCACCGGCAGTAACGGCACTACCAGCAGCACATTCAGCGGCTTGCGACGCAGTAGATAGCGCATGAAGGTGCCAAACATGTCCTGTTGGTGCAATGTGCCATCAAGGTCGAAAAACACCACGCGACGTTGTATATCGTTGGTCAAACAACACTCCTTTTTAACGAATATGCATCAACAGCCTCTATTGTAGTCATCTTCGTCCAGCGAGGCGATGACTGTCATTTTTTATTCCAGTGACTACAATGCCCATTGAATCATTTATTCCATGCGGAACATCCGCTAAATCACAAGGATTGAGCATGAGTTCATTGCTGCGCATTCGCCAGCTTTATCCCTCTCTGGCGCTGAACGAGCGGCGGCTGGCAGACTTTTTACTGTCACAACCGGATCGGGCACGGCATTTAAGTTCGCAAAAGCTGGCGGAAGAGTCAGGGGTCAGTCAGTCGAGCGTCGTTAAGTTTGCGCAAAAGCTGGGATACAAAGGTTTTCCTGCGCTCAAACTGGCACTGAGTGAGTCACTGGCGGATAAAGATGCCATTACTGTGCACAATCAGATACTGAGTGACGATCCGCTTAAAGCGGTTGGCGAAAAATTGCTGACGGAAAAACTCTCGGCGATTCGTGCGACGCTGGATATCAACAGTGAAGAGAAATTAAATGCCGTCCTGCAGTTGCTTAAACGCGCGCGCCGTATCTTGCTGGTCGGGATTGGTGCCTCAGGCCTGGTGGCAAAGGATTTTTCATGGAAGCTGATGAAAATCGGTATCAACGCGGTGGCGGAACAGGATATGCACGCGCTGCTGGCCAGCGTGCAGGCGATGTCTGCCGGCGATGTGCTGCTGGCGATTTCCTATACCGGCGAACGGCGCGAGATTAATCTTGCCGCGCAGGAAGCCGTTCGTGTGGGCGCGGACGTGCTGGCATTTACCGGCTTTACGCCGAATACACTTCAGCAGTGCGCTACGCATTGCCTGTACACCGTGGCAGAAGAGCAGAGCACACGCAGCGCCGCCATCTCGTCCACCACCGCTCAGTTGGCGTTAACCGACCTGCTTTTTATGGCGCTGGTGCAGAACGATCCTGAGCGCGCATCCAGCCATATTCGTCACAGTGAGGCGCTGGTTAAGAAGCTGATTTAGGCAATCCCGGTTTTACGCCTACACCGAACGGACAGAAGGCCAGCTTGTCAGGCTGGCCTTAGCGGCACTGCAATACCACGGCATCACGCGTTGCCCATTTGCACGATACGGTTGCGATAACGCCAGATAAAAAGGGAAACGGCTGGATAAAAGCCATTGAAATGATACGTCCTGCAATCTACATCATTTTTGTGATGAAGGAGATATGCTACTGTCCTGTCCGCTGACAGCTTAAGCAAAATGGCCTGAGGCTATAACATCGGCCTGTTACAATCTCAGGTCTTGAGCAAGGGGTTAACCTGTCGTCTGTTGTCAACACTGCCAGATACGGCAAAACCACCGAAACGATGTATTTATTAAGAAACCATAATGGCTTTACTGATTACCGAACGCTGCATTAACTGCGATATGTGTGAACCTGAGTGCCCGAACCAGGCGATCTCAATGGGTGAGTCGATATATGAGATTGATGTGAGTCGCTGTACCGAATGTGTTGGTCATTACGATGTGCCAACCTGCCAGAGCGTTTGCCCTATCGATAACACGATCATCATTGATCCACAGCACATCGAATCACGCGATGCGCTGTGGGATAAGTTTGTGCAGCTAGATGGCTAGCTTTCGATAATTACCGTGGCGCAGGCATAGTGACGCTCGTCCGCCAGGGTGACATGCACATGTTGCACGCCCAGCCGTTGCGCCATCTCGGCAGCATGATCGAAGAAGCGCAGCAGCGGTTTACCCAGGGCATCGTTATAAACTTCAAACTGGTTGAAAGCCAGTCCGCCACGAATGCCGGTGCCGAACGCTTTTGCTGCCGCCTCTTTGACCGCAAAACGCTTAGCCAGAAAGCGCACCGGCTGAAGGTGCTGCTGGTACTGCTGCCATTCGGCATCACTGAGCACACGGCGTGCCAGACGGTCTCCTGAGCGTGAAATCACGTCGGCAATACGCGCTATTTCGACGATATCGCTACCCAGTCCTAAGATAGCCATTAACGACGCGCTTCCCGCAGCAGCTGTTTCATCTCTTTCACCGCCTCAGGCAGGCCGCTCATGACGGCGCGTCCAATAATCGCATGACCGATGTTCAACTCATGCATTTCCGGCAGTGCGGCAATCGGCAACACATTGTGATAGGTCAGGCCATGTCCGGCGTTGACTTTCAAGCCGCGGCTGGCCGCAAAGGTCGCGGCCTGACGGATACGTGCCAGTTCAGCCTCGCGGGCCGGGCCTTCGGGCGCTTCTGCGTAGGCACCGGTATGAATTTCAATATAGGGCGCACCGCTGGTCACCGCCGCCTCGATTTGGCGATGATCTGCATCGATAAACAGGGACACCAAAATGCCCGCTTCGCTGAGTTGTTTCACCGCCGCGTTGAGTTTTTCCTGCTGTCCTGCCACGTCCAGCCCGCCTTCTGTGGTGACTTCCTGACGCTTTTCCGGCACCAGGCAGCAAAAATGCGGTTTGATTTCACAGGCGATAGCCAGCATCTCCTCGGTCACTGCCATTTCGAGATTCATACGCGTTTCAATGGTATCGCGCAGGATGCGGACATCTCTGTCGGTAATGTGGCGACGATCTTCGCGCAGGTGCACAGTGATGCCGTCCGCTCCCGCCTGTTCAGCGATAAACGCTGCCTGTACCGGATCGGGATAATGGGTTCCACGTGCGTTGCGGACGGTAGCGATGTGGTCAATATTCACGCCTAACAGTAACTCAGCCATGACAATCCTCGGTTCATTATGGTCATTGTGCTGAGTGTACCGCGCAGAGATAAGGCCAGGCTACGGTCAGAGCTCTGTCTCGTCAGAAATAGTCGGCTTTTTTTTCGGTGTAAACTGGCGAAAAAGCTCCTGGCTTTTTAGCGGTTTACCGCCCAGATAGGGTTTGAGCGCCATGCGGGTGAAACGCTTGGCTGCACGCAGGGTTTCTGCGTCGGGGAATTCTCGGGTAAACAGCGCCTGCAGCTCGCGACCGGTGAAACTACGCTGGTTCAGCACCAGGCTGGCAATAAAGCCCTTCTCTTCACGGTAGCTGTAGGTCATGGTTTCGCTGACCGGTTCGCCGCTGCCCGCGCAGTGCAGGAAGTCCACGCCGTAGCCAAGGTGTCCCAGCAGCGCCAGCTCAAAGCGACGCAGCGCCGGTTCGGGTGAACCTTCGGCCCCTGCCAGCATCTGGATGCATTGCAGGTAGTCAAAAAACAGTTCAGAGAAGGGAATGTGCTGTTCCAGTACCCGAGACAACAGCTCGTTGACGTACAGGCCGCAATAAAGCGTGATACCGCTGAGAGGTAAGGCCAGGGAGACCGCTTCAGCGTTGCGCAGGGTTTTTACGTCCCCGCGCCCGCTCCAGCGCACCAGTAAAGGCGTAAAAGGCTGTAACGTGCCTTTTAACTGCGAACGCCGTGAACGTGCCCCTTTTGCCAGAACACGAACGCGGCCTTCACTTTCACTAAACAGGTCAAGCAGCAGGCTGGTCTCGCTGAAAGGGCGACTATGCAGCACAAAGGCGCGTTGCCAGCCTTCCATTTAATCAGAGATCGTCTGTGTAACCCAGGCTGCGCAACGCACGTTCGTCGTCTGCCCAGCCGGATTTAACTTTAACCCACAGTTCAAGATGCACTTTCGCGTCGAACATCTCTTCCATGTCTTTACGCGCTTCAATACCAATGGTTTTGATTTTGGCACCTTTGTTACCAATCACCATTTTCTTCTGCCCTTCACGCTCCACCAGGATCAAACCGTTGATGTCGTAACCGCCGCGCGCATTCGACACGAACTGTTCGATTTCAACCGTGACCGAGTAAGGCAGTTCCGCGCCCAGAAAACGCATCAGCTTTTCACGGATGATTTCTGAGGCCATAAAGCGCTGAGAGCGATCGGTGATGTAATCTTCCGGGAAATGATGGTCAGACGCCGGCAGATGCTTACGGGCAATAGCCGCAATGGTGTCAACATTTTTACCGTTTTCTGCGGAGATCGGCACAATATCGATAAAGTTCATCTGCTGGCTAAGGAACTGCAAATGCGGCAGCAGAATGCTTTTATCCTGAATATTGTCGATTTTATTAATTGCCAGCACGACAGGCACTTTGCCATCGCGCAGCTTGTTTAATACCATTTCGTCATCGGGCGTCCAGCGCGTGCCGTCCACCACAAAGATGATGAGTTCAACGTCACCGATAGAACTGCTGGCCGCACGGTTCATCAGGCGGTTAATCGCCCGCTTCTCTTCCATGTGCAACCCTGGCGTATCCACATAGATCGCCTGATAGGCGCCTTCAGTATGGATGCCCATAATGCGGTGACGAGTGGTTTGCGGCTTACGCGATGTAATCGAGACCTTCTGCCCCAGCAACTGGTTCAGTAAGGTGGATTTGCCGACGTTTGGTCGGCCAACTATCGCGACAAAGCCGCTGTATGTAACGTTTTCGCTCATTCGAATCCTGAGGTTTTCAGCGCCGGTTGCGGCGCCGGGATAAAACTATTCCAGACCAAGTTTAATCAGCGCCTGTTCGGCTGCTGCTTGTTCAGCTTTACGGCGGCTGGAACCTACGCCCACCACCGGCTCTGCCATGCCACTCACCTGACAGTGAATGGTGAATTCCTGATCGTGGGCTTCGCCACGTACCTGCACCACTAAATAACTTGGCAGTGGCAGATGCCGCCCTTGCAGATACTCCTGCAGGCGCGTTTTGGGATCTTTTTGTTTGTCACCCGGACTGATTTCGTCCAGGCGCGTCTGATACCAGTCGAGGATCAGTTTCTCCACCGTCTGAATATCACTGTCGAGGAACACGCCACCAATCAGCGCCTCTACGGTGTCCGCCAGAATGGATTCACGGCGGAAGCCCCCGCTTTTTAACTCGCCAGGGCCTAAACGCAGGCATTCACCCAAATCGAACTCACGCGCCATCTCTGCCAGAGTGTTACCCCGCACCAGCGTGGCACGCATACGGCTCATATCCCCTTCATCCACGCGTGGAAAACGGTGATAAAGCGCGTTAGCGATCACATAGCTGAGGATGGAATCGCCTAAAAATTCGAGACGTTCATTGTGTTTACTGCTGGCGCTTCGATGCGTCAGGGCCTGCTGTAAAAGTTCAGAATGTGTAAAAGTGTAGCCCAGTTTACGCTGAAGCTTGTTAATCAAGATGGGGTTCATGCGATTCCAGTTCTGTTTTGCGTCTGTCACTCTGCATACCAAACAGGGCTGGAAAACCAACACATTCTGTTTGGTGTGCAGTGGCCCCCAAATGGAGGCCACCCTATTTGCCTGACGGTCAGGCTACGGTTAGTGGATACCACCAATACGACTGAGTCGTACGCCGGTTGGCCACTGACCTTCTTGTTTTTCGAAACTCATCCAGATGGCGACCGCTTTACCCACCAGATTGCGCTCGGGCACAAAGCCCCAGTAGCGGCTATCGGCGCTGTTATCACGGTTATCGCCCATCATGAAATATTGTCCCTGCGGCACAACCCAGCTAGCCTGCGGCTGACCCGGCTGCTGATAATACATGCTCGCCTGGCTTTGTGCTTCGGTTACTAACAGAATGTCATGCGTCACATCGCCCAGCGTTTCTTTGCGCGTTGCCAGACGTAATCCGCCCTGCATGCTGTCATTCAGCGGTAACTGATAGAAACCATTACCCGCTTCATTGCCGTCAAACCCGCTGAACGTCTGAACAAATTTGCTGGGTTCGATATTGCTGTATGTCACAGGCAGCGCTTTGCTACAAGGTTTGCCGTTATCGCAGGCCGGGTTAATGGTCAGCGTTTTACTGTATGGATCGTACGTGACCCGATCGCCAGGCAAACCGATCACGCGTTTGATGTAATCCAGGCTGGGATCTTTCGGGTATTTAAATACCGCGATATCACCGCGTTTTGGATGCCCGGTCGGGATCAGCGTCGTTTGCGTAATAGGATCTTTAATCCCATAAGCAAACTTCTCGACCAGTATAAAGTCCCCAATCAGCATGGTTGGCATCATGGAACCGGACGGGATCTGGAATGGCTCATAAACAAAAGAGCGCACAAAGAACACCACGGCCAACACCGGAAATACTGATGCTGCGGTTTCAATCCAGCCCGGCTTAGGTGCCATCTTCGCCAGCGCTTTGCTGTCGAGTGAACCCCCGGCCTGCGCCTGCGCCGCCGCCTGCACCGCGCGCCGCTGTGGTGCCCACTTAATACGATCAATCACCCAAAGAATACCGGTAATCAATGTCGCTATCGCCAGTATCAGGGCGAACATATTAGCCATTTGAGATCCTTATTTGCTGTCTTTTCCGACATGCAGAATGGCGAGGAATGCTTCCTGCGGCAGCTCAACGTTACCGACCTGCTTCATTCGCTTCTTACCATCTTTCTGCTTCTGCAACAGCTTTTTCTTACGACTGACGTCACCGCCATAACATTTGGCGAGAACGTTCTTACGCAGCTGTTTAACGGTCGAGCGAGCGATAATGTGGTTGCCGATAGCCGCCTGAATCGCAATATCAAACTGCTGACGTGGGATGAGTTCTTTCATTTTCTCAACCAGATCACGTCCACGATAAGGTGCGTTTTCACGGTGGGTAATCAGCGCCAGCGCATCAACACGTTCTGAGTTAATCAGAACGTCGACGCGCACCATGTCAGAGGTCTGAAAACGTTTAAAATTGTAGTCCAGTGAGGCATAACCACGTGACGTTGATTTCAGACGGTCAAAGAAGTCGAGCACCACTTCGGCCATCGGAATTTCATAGGTCAGTGCCACCTGATTGCCGTGGTAAACCATGTTGGTCTGGAAGCCACGTTTCTCGATGCACAGTGTGATGACGTTGCCCAGGTACTCCTGAGGCAGCAACATATGACACTCGGCAATGGGTTCACGTAACTCTTCGATATTATTGAGCGGTGGAAGCTTTGACGGGCTATCGACATAGACCACTTCGCCGCTCGTGGTTTGCACTTCGTATACAACTGTCGGTGCGGTTGTGATCAGATCGAGATCGTATTCACGTTCCAGACGCTCCTGAATGATCTCCATATGCAGCAGACCCAGGAAGCCGCAGCGGAAACCAAAGCCCAGTGCCGTTGAACTTTCGGGTTCGTAGAACAGTGAGGCATCATTCAGACTCAGCTTGCCCAGCGCATCACGGAAGGCTTCATAAT
Organism: Pantoea sp. Fr+CA_20; assembly: GCF_024520835.1. NCBI lineage: Bacteria > Pseudomonadati > Pseudomonadota > Gammaproteobacteria > Enterobacterales > Erwiniaceae > Pantoea > Pantoea sp. Fr+CA_20. The sequence goes on along the minus strand of NZ_JALNPN010000017.1, from coordinate 99,889 downwards.
CATCAGAGCTGATAGGGAACAGACCGGCATAAACCTGCGGCTTCACTTTTTTAAAGCCCGGTAAGGCTTTATCAGCCGGATTACGTGCGGTTGTCAGGGTATCGCCCACTGGCGCGCCAAGAATATCTTTGATGGCGCAGACCAGCCAGCCAACTTCGCCGCAGTTGAGTTCATTGCGATCAACCCGCTTCGGCGTGAAGATGCCCAGTCGGTCAGCATTGTAGACCTGACCGGTGCTCAGTACCTTAATTTTATCGCCTTTACGCATGGTGCCGTTTTTTACGCGCACCAATGATACGACGCCAAGATAGTTATCAAACCAGGAGTCGATAATCAGCGCCTGCAGCGGGGCTTCTGGATCACCTTCTGGCGGCGGAATGTCGCGGACTAAACGCTCCAGGACTTCAGGAACGCCCACGCCAGTTTTGGCCGAGCAACGCACAGCGTCGGTCGCATCAATTCCGACGATGTCTTCGATTTCCTGAGCAACACGATCGGGATCGGCAGCGGGCAAATCGATTTTATTCAGCACCGGCACGACTTCCAGATCCATCTCAAGTGCGGTATAGCAGTTGGCCAGGGTTTGTGCTTCTACGCCCTGTCCGGCATCAACCACCAGCAATGCGCCTTCACAGGCTGCCAGTGAGCGGGAAACTTCATATGAGAAGTCAACGTGTCCCGGTGTGTCGATGAAATTGAGCTGGTAAGTTTCGCCGTCTTTCGCTTTGTAATCGAGCGTTACGCTCTGCGCTTTAATCGTAATGCCACGTTCACGCTCCAGGTCCATAGAGTCAAGAACCTGTGCGGCCATCTCGCGAGCAGTTAATCCGCCACAAATCTGAATCAAGCGGTCAGAGAGCGTGGATTTACCATGGTCAATGTGGGCGATGATGGAGAAATTTCTTATGTGCTTCATTTATAGGAATATCTTCACGTAGAGAATCAGTTAGGAACCTGAGCACAGACACATTCAGGAAGATCGCTCTTAACCCACAATCCTGTCAGCCTCATTAATGACGACGCATATTACACTGTTAAGGCCGCGCATAAAAGAATGGAACGTTGTGGAAACGAAACAGTTTTTTGCGAGGAGTCATAATGGCAAAAGCCGCAGCAAGTGCGGCTTGAGTGAGGATCAGGCTTCGCTTTCAACGCGCAGCGCATCAGGCGGCAAAGCGATGTTCAAAATAACGGGCTGGAAGGCTTCACGATCGCCAAATTTCATGGAAATGCCTTTAGCAACGATAAACCCGCCCACACCGCCTAACAGCGCACCGCTGGCTGCCGCCAGGTCGCTGCCAAACAGCGCCTGAAACAGGCCGGCAAACAGGAACAGGCCGAACAGTGGCGTCATATAAACCAGCAGCGCAGAACCCAGCAGGCTGCTCTCTTTGATGCCCAGTTCAACGCGCTGACCTGGCTCCAGCGGCTTGCTGCTGGCTATCTGCATCACGTGCGCATTCTTAGGACCCAGCTTATTCAGCATATGGCTGCCACAGCCTTTACGAGCCTGGCAGCTGTTGCAGGACGTTTTTGCTTCTGTGTGCAGCGTGGCGATGCCATCCTGCCATGCCACAACGGTGGCCCATTCTCTCATCATTTTTTTGCCCCGAGCTCGACGCTGTCTGCGATACGTTTTGCCGTCACGGGCGGTAGCTCGCCGACGACCGTAATCTCGTTATTATCGCGTATTACGGTCTGCACCGTACGACGTCCCGTGCGCAATGTCTGTGCGGTGCTGTTTTTATCTGCTGGCGTCACGTTGACGGCAAAGCTAAACAACCCATCGCTGTAAAGCCGTGACTCTAGCGATTTATTTAATGTGGGAATCATTCGACGGCTTTGAGACATCAGCGTCATTCCAGCGGGAAGCCAGTCGGGCTGCCAGTCTAACGAGACGTTATCGGCTTTAGTTAATGACAACGACGGCGGCAGATTAGCTTTCTCCAGCCCCTGCATCAGATTACGTACGCCATCATCGACCGCAAAGCTGATAACACGGAATTGCTCCATCGTTTCGCCATCGCGGTCCAGCAAATCGACGCGAAGAGGAAGCTTGGTATCCACGTCCAGCCATACGACATAGCTATAGCGCGTGCCATCGCGTGAAACGATGCGCACCACGTCACACATCTGGTCGGCAATGCGCGAGCGGCCTACGGTAATAAAGTCATAGGCGACATCCAGCTTGGCGAAATCGGCATAAATAATGGACGGGAGTGCATCCACAATGTGATTGCCCGGCAGAGAGAAAGGTTCAATCCCGGGTTCAAAATAGCTGATATCGTTGCCGCGCTGAATCACTTCACGACGCGGGCCGTCCATCTGCAGCACCTGCGCATACACGCGATCGTCAATAACCGCATGACGATAGCGCAGCGATTCCATGCCAAGGCGGGACACATTGATATAGGCGAATTCGTAGTTGAGGGTCTGGCTTGCCTGCTCCATCTGCTGCAATAACGCCCCAGACGCAGAAACCTGCGCTGGGGCGGCAGATGACCACAACAGGCTGCCTGCCAGAAGGCTGACGGCATACCATAGCGGCTTCATTACTGCTGCTGCATTCCTAATGACTGATTACCAGGGACATTGGCCTGCGCTTGTTTAGGCGCATTGGTTTCAAACTGCAGCTGGTCCGCATGGAGGCGACGCTGGAGTTCATAGTCCTGCAGCATGGCATTGACGCGGCGACGCTGGTCCTGCACCTGTTGCGTGACATTACCGCCGCCAAAGGCATCAGACGGCACGCCCAGGCTCACAGGTGAGGCTTTACCCATCACAGGTAAGGTATTAAACACCGGCGAGTCGGAACTTTCGACGCCGCCGCCGGCCGGTTGGTTGTAATGCTGGACGCCAACGATAACAGCCAGGGAAACACAGGCGGCGACGCCAACCTGGGTAATCTGTGCCGCCCACGGGCGAACTTTATGCCAGAACGGCATTTTTTCCCAGCGAGAAGGTTCGGGCTGTGCTTCGGGGATCAAGGTTGTAACGTTGCGCTGTGGCTCTTTTTCAATAGCAGCAGCGACGCGTGCAGCAATATCAAAATGCAGGTGCTCACCAACATCACCGCGCATGGTATCGCGGATGAGATGGTAGCGTTCCCAGCTTTTTTGTAGATCTGCATCTTTAGACAGCGCTGAAAACAGCTCGTTATCTAAAGCCTCACCATCCATTAAAGCGGAAAGTTTTTCTTTCTGCATGCCTAATACCCTTCCAGTAGCCGTTATCACTGACGTTGGATAAGCGGTTGAACTTTATTATCAATGGCCTCACGTGCACGGAAGATACGCGACCTCACCGTGCCCACCGGGCAATCCATAATGACGGCGATCTCTTCATAGCTCAGACCGTCAAGTTCCCTGAGGGTAATTGCCATTCGCAAGTCCTCAGGAAGCGCCTCGATGGTACGAAAGACGATTTGTTTCAGTTCATCTGACAACATTAAGTTCTCAGGGTTCGAAATTTCTTTCAATGCGCCCGCACTTTCGAAGTTTTCAGCATCAATTGCATCAACGTCACTGGAAGGCGGACGCCGTCCCTGAGCGACCAAATAATTTTTTGCTGTATTCACTGCTATCCGATACAGCCATGTGTAAAACGCGCTATCGCCACGGAACGAATCCAGTGCGCGATAAGCCTTAATGAATGATTCCTGAACGACATCAGGCACATCGCCTGAAGGGACATATCGTGAGACCAGGCTCGCCACTTTATGCTGGTAACGAATTACCAGTAAGTTGAAAGCCTTCTGATCCCCCTTCTGAACCCGTTCAACAAGAACCTGGTCCGCTAACTGCTCGCTCATCCGAGGTAATGTCTCCCCAAATACTTTCTTATGCGTTAAGGAACTGCCAGCACACCGCTATTGAGCAAGCATGCGCTTTGAGTCTTTGCGTGGCGAAAAGTTCACTCTCAGCCTCTTTTTAGCCACTTTACGGCAGAATTACACAGTTTGTTGGTTTTCGTTCAGTGTAAAGCGCGCAAATCGCAGGCAGAGTAACCTATGACAACAGCTTTTTCATCTTTAAATCCTTGTAATCGATTAAGTTTGGTATAAAAAACCCTGCTTAAAGCCGTTATACATTAACCTTTTGATATATCTGATAAATTAATTTAAAGGCGCGAATCCTGCGCCATTTGTGTTCAAAATACTTCACAAAAAACGACCAAACGCTTATGCTCGGTCCATTCTTGTTTAGTAAATTAAACACCATGACAACTTTCTCTCCCTCAGATTATCAGTGCGATGTACTCATTGTGGGCAGCGGTGCGGCAGGATTGTCGTTGGCATTGCGTCTGGCAGAGCATTATCAGGTCACCGTATTAAGCAAAGCGCAGGTGAATGAAGGCTCGACGCTGTATGCGCAAGGCGGCATTGCGGCGGTCTTTGATGAAACCGACAGCATTGATTCGCATGTTGAAGACACGCTGGTCGCGGGGGCAGGTTTATGCGATCGCGCTGCTGTGTCGTTCGTCGCCAGCAATGCGCGTCACTGCGTACAGTGGTTGATTGATAACGGGGTGGCCTTTGATACCGATCCACAGGCTGCGGGGGAGATGCGCTATCATCTGACGCGAGAAGGCGGCCACAGTCATCGCCGTATTCTGCACAGCGCGGATGCGACCGGACGCGAGGTAGAAACCACGCTGGTAGGTCAGGCGTTACATCATCCGAATATCCGCATTCTTGAACGCACCAACGCGGTAGATCTTATTCTTTCAGATAAGCTCGGCCTGCCGGGCCCGCGTCGTGTTACCGGTGCCTGGATCTGGAACCGTAACCGCGAACGGGTTGAAACCTGCCGCGCACGTGCCGTCGTCCTGGCCACAGGCGGTGCAGCCAAAGTGTATCAGTACACCACGAATCCCGATGTCGCATCGGGCGATGGCATTGCGATGGCATGGCGGGCAGGTTGCCGTGTGGCTAACCTGGAGTTTAATCAGTTTCACCCCACTTGCCTGTTTCATCCCCAGGCACAAAACTTTCTGCTCACCGAAGCGCTGCGCGGCGAAGGTGCCTGGCTAGTGCGGCCTGATGGTTCGCGTTTTATGCCCGACTTTGATGCACGCGCTGAGCTGGCACCGCGCGATATTGTCGCCCGCGCCATCGATCATGAAATGAAACGCCTGGGCGTGGACTGTATGTATCTGGACATCAGTCATCAGCCTGAAGCGTTTGTGCGTTCGCACTTCCCCATGATTTACGAAAAACTGCTCACCTTTGGCTTTGACCTGACGAAGGATAAGATCCCGGTGGTGCCCGCTGCCCATTACACCTGCGGCGGCGTGATGGTGAACGAGCAGGGTCGCACCGATATCAACGGCTTGTACGCGATTGGCGAAGTCAGCTATACCGGCCTGCACGGTGCCAATCGCATGGCGTCAAATTCACTGCTCGAATGCCTTGTTTATGGCTGGTCGGCGGCGGAAGATCTGCTGCGTATTTTACCCGAGGTTGATGCTGTAGACAGCTTACCGGCCTGGGACGACAGCCAGGTGGATGATGCCGATGAACGGGTGGTGATTCAGCATAACTGGCATGAACTGCGGCTGTTTATGTGGGACTACGTGGGGATTGTCCGCACCACCAAGCGGCTGGAGCGGGCATTGCGCCGCATCACGCTGTTGCAACAGGAAATTGACGAGTATTACCGTCACTTCCGCCTGTCTAATAACCTGCTGGAGCTGCGTAACCTGGTGCAGGTGGCAGAACTGATGGTGCGCTGTGCGCTGCAGAGGAAAGAGAGTCGCGGGTTGCATTTTATCCGCGACTATCCTGATTTGTTACCCGAGGCACAACCTACCGTGCTGCAACCCGGTCATGACATAAATAAATAGAAGTCGCGCGTCAGGCTTTGCCAGGCTTCAGAGTATTGTCTGTCCGCGTCGCGAATAGCCAGCCGTTCAAACAGGGTTTCGCCCGCGCTGGGCGAAAACCCCAGCAGCACCCGATGAGGTGGGCGATGCGCGTATTCCGCAACATCAAAACGAAAGCGTAAATGCCAGCCGTCAGCCTGCGCCTGGGCGATAACCTGCTGCCCTGTCGCTTCGGGTAAGATCACGCAGAAAAACCCCTCTTCTTCAATCAGCGAGGCCGCACAACGTAATAATGTTTGGTGATCTAACGAACCGGTGGCGCGCGCGCTGGCTCTTGCGGACGTCGCGCAGGCCACACCGGGCTCAAAATAAGGAGGATTACTGACGATAAGCGAGTAGCGCGCTTCGCAGTTTTCAGCCCACTGGGCGATGTCCTGCTGATGGACATGAATCCGCGTTGCCCATGGAGAGTGCTGGATATTTTCGCGCGCCTGCTGTGCGGCATCGGGATCTAACTCTACCGCATCAATGTCAACCGCTGACGGAGTACGCTGGGCCAGCATCAGGGCAATCAGCCCCGAACCAGCACCGATATCAAGCATCCGCTTAACTCCGGCCACCGGCGCCCATGCGCCCAGCAAAATACCATCTGTACCGACCTTCATCGCACAGCGGTCGTGGGCAACAAAAAACTGCTTGAAGGTAAAACCATTCTTTTTTAATTGTGGCCGCGTCTGCGGCTTGTCCTGCATCATACTCAGCGACCATTCACCTTTTTACCTGCCGTACGGCAAGGGCTCAGTGTAACGTGGTGGGTTGGGGAATTCACGTCGTTGACGTAATCTGGCGCAGTCAATACCGATAAACAGATGAAGATTACGTCCGATCTGTCTATAATCAGCGCCCCAAACTGAGGTAGAACATGACCGTAACCACATTTTCCGAACTTGAACTCGACGAAAGCCTGCTTGAAGCGCTGCAGGAGAAAGGCTATACGCGCCCTACAGCAATTCAGGCTGCTGCCATTCCCCCCGCGCTGGAGGGCCGCGACGTTCTGGGTTCGGCACCTACCGGGACCGGGAAAACCGCTGCGTATTTATTACCGGCGTTGCAGCACCTGCTCGATTTTCCACGCAAAAAGTCTGGTCCGCCACGCATTTTAATTTTAACGCCAACCCGCGAACTGGCGATGCAGGTTGCCGACCAGGCGCGTGAACTGGCTAAGCATACGCATCTGGATATTGCGACGATCACGGGCGGCGTAGCCTATATGAACCACGCCGAAGTGTTTAGCGAGAATCAGGACGTGGTGGTGGCGACCACCGGACGTCTGCTGCAGTACATTAAAGAAGAAAACTTTGATTGCCGCGCCGTTGAAACCCTGATTCTGGATGAAGCTGACCGCATGCTGGATATGGGCTTTGCCCAGGATATCGAAACCATCGCGGGTGAAACGCGCTGGCGCAAACAGACGTTGCTGTTTTCAGCCACGCTGGAAGGCGAACACATCAAAGATTTTGCCGAGCGCCTGCTCAATGATCCGGTCGAACTGGAAGCCGATCCCAGCCGTCGCGAGCGTAAAAAGATTCAGCAGTGGTATTACCGGGCCGATGATCTGGAGCACAAAACCAAACTGCTGGTTCACCTGTTAAAACAGCCTGAAGTCACCCGCACCATTGTGTTTGTGCGTAAGCGTGAACGTCTGCATGAACTGGTCGGCTGGCTTCACGATGCCGGCATTCGTACCAGCTACCTTGAAGGTGAGATGGTGCAGGCGAAACGCAATGAGGCGATTAAGCGCCTGATTGAGGGACGCGTAAATATTCTGGTAGCAACGGACATCGCTGCGCGCGGTATCGACGTTGACGACGTGAGCCACGTGATTAACTTCGATATGCCACGTACGGCGGACACCTATCTGCACCGCATTGGACGCACCGGTCGTGCCGGTCGTAAAGGCATTGCGATTTCGCTGGTCGAAGCGCACGATTATCTGCTGCTGGGTAAAGTCAGTCGTTATGTGGATGAGCCACTTAAGGCGCGCGTGATTGATGAGCTGCGTCCTGTGACCCGTGCGCCCTCACCGAAATCCACGGGAAAACCGTCGAAAAAGGTGCTTGTGAAGCGTGCAGAGAAAAAAGCGAAAGACGAAGAGAAACCACGGGTTAAAAAACGTCATCGCGATCTCAAAAATGTCGGTAAGCGCCGCAAGCCAAGCGGCAGCACGCCAGGCAGCGAGAGTGCGGAATAATTCAACACCCGCTCAAAAAAATCGCCTCTTTATGAGGCGATTTTTATTTTATCAGGCCAGTAAATACTGCTTTAGTGCCATTTTAACGCCCAACAGGTTACTCCGGCCTCACAGTCAGGCGTGACGCGCCTGCCCGAAAAGTTATCTCCTTGTTAATAGAAACAAATTCCCGGATAAGGCGCTGCGTTTTATTTCGACACCAGAGCCGTTACAAACTTTCTGTAAAAGTGCGGGTAATCACGTCGCGCTGCTGTTCAGCGGTGAGTGAGTTAAAACGTACGGCATAGCCCGACACGCGGATAGTCAGCTGTGGGTACTTCTCGGGATGTTTCACGGCATCTTCCAGCGTTTCCCGGCGCAATACGTTGACGTTTAAATGCTGTCCACCCTCGACGCGCACCTGAGGTTTTACCTCGACAGGCACTTCACGGTAAGCGACGTCGCCGAGTTCCCCAATCGTCACAATCTGATCCTCCTGATAGCCTGCGACGGCACAGAGACAGCGCGCCTGCGCTTTTTCCTCGTCCAGCAGCCAAAACGAGTTAATTAATGCCGGATTACTCGATTGGGTAATCTGAATACCTGTGATCATTTCAATCCCTCCAACAACGTGCTGACGGTTGCCAACACCGTGAATCAGTCAATTTGAGCTGTTGGTATATCACCCGATAGCGGCCATGACTTTGACCTGCATCAATTACAATCGGGCGTTTTATCCTCACGCTGGTAAGCTTTTGATTTTAAAAACGCGCCCTAAGAAAATTTCGTTTAATTTTTAAAAAAATTTTGGGCTTCATGTCTGCAGAGTGAACCGCTAAGCTTAAGGTTCGAAATACAAGGGAGTTGATCATGGCTGAAAAGCTGACCTGGCATGACGTGCTGGCTGAAGAGAAAGAAAAACCCTACTTTATTGAAACCCTGAAGCATGTCGCTAACCAGCGGGCTGCAGGCGTAACGGTTTATCCGCCGCAGAAAGATGTGTTTAACGCGTTTCGCTTAACCGAATTAGGCGATGTGAACGTGGTGATTCTGGGACAGGACCCTTATCACGGCCCGCATCAGGCCCACGGACTGGCTTTCTCTGTACTGCCGGGCGTACAGACACCGCCGTCATTGCAAAACATGTACAAAGAGTTGCAGCAGGACATTCCGGGCTTTGAGAAACCCAATCATGGTTATCTGGCCAGTTGGGCGGAACAGGGCGTGATGTTACTGAACACCGTACTGACCGTTGAAGCCGGTAAAGCGCATTCTCATGCCCGACTGGGATGGGAAACCTTTACCGATACGGTGATCAAGGCTATCAATGAGCAGCGTGAAGGCGTGATCTTTCTACTTTGGGGCTCACATGCGCAGAAGAAAGGCAGCATTATCGATCGCCAGCGCCATCACGTTCTGCAGGCTCCGCACCCTTCCCCGCTTTCTGCACATCGTGGCTTCTTTGGCTGCCAGCATTTTTCCAAAACCAATGCGTTGTTACGCGAGGCCGGTAAAACGCCAATTAACTGGACGCCGGTCTTACCTGAGTAAACGCCATAAACACAAACGGCCGCGTCAGTGCGCGGCCGTTGCAGGATAAAGCAATAATCAGGCTTTCGCTTTCGCCACGGCAACCATGGCCGGACGCAGCAGGCGGCCATTCAGCGTATAACCGGGTTGCATCACCATCATCACGTGGTTCGGCTCGAAATCCTCAGATTCCATCATCGACATCGCCTGGTGCACTTCCGGGTTAAACGGCACACCGGTTTCACCGACCACTTCAACACCGAATTTACGCACCGCGCCCAGCAGGGATTTCAGCGTAAGCTCAATGCCTTCAACCATAGAGGCAGACTTCTCGTCTTCTTTGTTTGCCAGTTCCAGCGCACGTTCCAGGCTATCAATCACCGGAAGCAGCTCATTGGCAAACTTCTCCAGCGCAAACTTGTGCGCTTTTTCAATATCCATTTCGGTGCGGCGGCGAACGTTTTCAATTTCGGCCTGCGCACGCAGTTGAGCATCACGTACGCCCGTCTGCAACTGGGCTAACTCAGCTTCAAGCTGAGCGATGCGCTCATCACGCGGATCCACCTCTACTGCTGTCTCCGCGTCCTGAGGTTGATGTTGATCCTGTTGAATTTCGTCTGAGACTTGCTCGTTTGGGGTGTTCTGTTCTTTACTACTCATGAATTTCTCCGCGTTTTGCACATTCACTTCGCTGGTTGGCTTATTATGGGGATTGGTTTGACGGTTTCAAGGGAACACGTCACATCATCGTGCCGATTTGGCTTATGAGGAACACCCACTCGATGAACAAACACTTTAACTGTATTGGTATTGTGGGCCATCCACGCCATCCTACCGCACTCACGACGCATGAAATGCTGTGTCGCTGGCTGACCGCCAAAGGCTATCCCGTTATTGTTGAACAGCAGATTGCGCAGGAACTGTCGCTTGGCGATGTCCAGACCGGTACGCTGGCTGAAATCGGTCAAAAAGCCGATCTGGCCGTTGTGGTGGGAGGTGACGGTAATATGTTAGGCGCGGCCAGAGTGCTGGCGCGTTATGACATTAAAGTGATTGGCATTAACCGCGGCAATTTGGGGTTTTTAACCGATCTTGACCCCGATAACGCGCATCACCAGCTCGATGAAGTGCTGAACGGCAACTATTTTGTTGAAAGCCGCTTCCTGCTGGAAGCGCAGGTGTGCAAGTCGGATTGCTCGCCGCGTATTGGCAGCGCTATCAATGAAGTAGTGCTGCATCCGGGCAAAGTCGCCCACATGATTGAGTTTGAAGTTTATATCGACGAAGTTTTTGCCTTCTCGCAGCGTTCAGACGGCCTGATTATTTCTACGCCCACCGGCTCGACCGCCTATTCGCTTTCCGCCGGCGGCCCGATTTTAACGCCCTCTCTGGACGCCATTACCATTGTGCCCATGTTCCCGCACACCTTGTCCGCGCGCCCGCTGGTGATCAATAGCAGCAGTACGATTCGGCTCCGTTTCTCGGCACGTCGTAACGACCTTGAGATCAGCTGTGACAGCCAGATTGCGCTGCCTATCCAGGAAGGGGAAGATGTGCTGATTCGCCGCAGCGAAAATCATCTCAATCTTATCCATCCTAAAAATTACAGTTATTTCAACACGCTGAGTTCGAAACTGGGCTGGTCAAAAAAATTGTTCTGAAAATGACCGCGCCCTCTTTACTGTATAAAAAACCAGTTTATACTGTATGAAAAACCATATGTGTTTATTCATACAGGTGACGCTATGCTGGCACAACTGACCATCAGCAATTTCGCTATCGTTCGTGAGCTCGACATTGATTTTCAACGCGGTATGACCGCCATCACCGGTGAAACCGGTGCAGGTAAATCTATTGCTATCGATGCGCTTGGGTTGTGCCTTGGCGGCCGTGCCGATGCGGATATGGTGCGTCAGGGCGCCAGTCGCGCGGACTTGTGCGCGCGCTTTCAAATCAAAGCCTCGCCGTCGGCACAGCGCTGGCTGACTGACAATCATCTGGACGACGGTAGCGAGTGCCTGCTGCGCCGTGTTATCAGCGCCGATGGTCGCTCACGCGGCTTTATCAATGGCACAGCCGTTCCCCTCTCTCAGTTACGCGACCTGGGCCAGTTACTGATTCAGATTCACGGACAGCATGCCCATCAGTTGCTGCTCAAGTCCGATCATCAGAAGCACCTGCTGGATGCCTACGCCGGTCATGACGACTTGCTTGTTGCAATGCGTGCGTCCTACCAGACGTGGCACCAGAGCTGCCGTACGCTGGCACAGCATCAGCAGCAGGCGCAGGAGCGTGAATCCCGCCGTGAGTTGTTACAGTATCAGCTTAAAGAGCTGAACGATTTTGCCCCGGTGGCAGGCGAGTTTGAGCAGATTGACGAAGAGTACAAACGTCTGGCCAACAGCGGCCAGCTGTTGTCGACCAGTCAGCAGGCGCTTCAGCTGTTAGCCGACAGCGATGACACCAACCTGAACAGCATGCTGTACAGCGCGCGTCAGATGCTGTCTGAACTCAGCGCGCTGGATGACAAGGTGAGCGGCGTTTATAACCTGCTGGAAGAAGCGGCGATTCAGTTGAGCGAAGCCAGTGACGAACTGCGCCACTACTGCGACAGTCTGGATCTGGACCCGAACCGCCTCTATGAGCTGGAACAGCGTATCTCCCGACAAATCGCTCTGGCCCGCAAGCATCATGTGGCGCCAGAAGGCCTGCCCGCCGTGCACCAGCAACTGCTGGATGAAGCGGAACTGCTGTCACAGCAGGAAAGCGATCAGGAAAGCCTGCAGACGTTGGTAACCGAACACTACAACGCAGCCCTCCAGTGTGCAGAGCAACTGCACGCTCAGCGCAGCCGTTATGCAACCGAGTTGCAGCAGTTGATTACCCAAAGCATGCATTTGCTCTCTATGCCGCACGGTCGCTTTGCCATTGAGCTGATCTTCAACCCTGAGCAACTGACCGCCGACGGTGCCAGCCGCATTGATTTTCAGGTGACCACCAACCCCGGACAGCCATTACAGCCGCTGGGTAAAGTCGCCTCTGGGGGTGAACTGTCGCGTATCGCGCTGGCGATTCAGGTTATCACCGCCAAAAAAATGGAAACGCCGGCGATGATTTTTGACGAAGTTGACGTAGGGATTAGCGGTCCGACGGCGGCGGTAGTGGGTAAAATGTTGCGCCAGCTTGGGGAATCCACCCAGGTCATGTGCGTAACCCATCTGCCGCAGGTGGCGGGTTGTGGGCATCAGCATTTCTATGTCAGCAAGGAAACCGATGGCGAAATGACGGAAACGCACATGCAGCCTCTGGATAAGCGCGCACGCCTGCAGGAACTGGCACGCTTACTGGGCGGCAGCGAGGTCACCCGCAACACACTGGCTAACGCGAAAGAACTTTTAGCGGCCTGATATGCACTTTTTTACCACAGCGTGGTCATATGCATGCTCTGTAGAGGTTTCCAATAGCGAAAAGGTTTATTATCATCGACAGCTAATGTCGCCTGAATAATAAAGCCTGCCGCAGGCAGAGTTCAGAATTTGATGGCAGAAGAACAGCCTGTAAAAGGCGTTTCGCCCCGGAAAAGGAATGTATAGATGCGCTGTAAAACGCTGACTGCCGCGGCAGTAGTAATGTTAATGATGACCGCCGGATGTTCCACTTTAGAGCGCGTTGTTTATCGCCCCGATATAAACCAGGGTAACTATCTGGTTGCCAATGATGTTGCCAAGCTTCATAACGGTATGACACAGCAACAGGTGGCCTATACGCTGGGTACGCCAATGATGAAAGATCCCTTTGGCAGCAATGTCTGGTACTACGTGTTCCGTCAGGAGCCAGGTCACGAGAAAGTGAAACAGCAAACGCTGACGCTGACCTTTGACCGCAGCGGCGTACTGACCAACATCGACAACAAGACAGCGCTGTCTTCGCAGGATAACTAATCGAAGACGCAAAGGTCGTTACCGACAAACGACCGGGTATCACAGAATGTAAAAAGGCGCTGATAAGCGCCTTTTTTAATGACCAGAGTTTGTACCAACTGGTTATTTTTTACTGCTCGCCGCGCGCTCCGCACGTTGACGACGAAGCTCTTTAGGATCGGCGATAAGCGGGCGATAGATCTCTACCCGATCGCCTTCCTGCACGCTGTCGCTCAGTTTTACCGGATGGCTGTAAATCCCCACCTTGTTGCTGGCCAAATCGATTTCAGGCCGCAGTTCCAGTAAGCCTGATTTGCGGATAGCCTGCTCAACCGTGCTGCCCTCTTCCAGTTTTACATAGTGCTGATACTGTTTTTCGGGCAGGGCGTACACCACCTCGACAGAGATATCAGGCACTGTAAACCTCTTTGGCGCGCTGGGTGAATGCCTGCACCATGCTATTAGCCAGTTCTTTAAAGATTCGGCCAAATGCCATCTCAACCAGCATGTTGGTGAATTCAAACTCCAGGCTTAGCTCAACCTTGCAGGCATCCTCCCCAAGATCGATAAAGCGCCAGCCACCGGTGAGTTTACGGAACGGCCCATCGACCAGTTGCATATGAATGCTCTGGTTGTCAGTCAGCGTATTTCGGGTGGTAAATGTTTTGCTGATGCCCGCTTTCGACACGTCGACTGAAGCCGTCATTTGGTTTTCTGAGGCATCCAGTACGCGGCTTCCGGTGCAGCCCGGCAGGAATTGCGGGTAAGCATCCACATCATTTACAAGTTGGTACATTTGTCCGGCGCTAAAGGGGACCAGCGCCGAACGACTAATCTGAGCCATAATGGTTCCTGTTCGTCACAAAACCGCTAAATAATAGCATTTTCAGCGATTAAACAAAAATTCCTCATTGTCATGGTGTGCTAGAATAGCCTGTTTCCTGCTGCCCCGCTGGACTGGGGATGCGATAACCGACCAAGTGATGTAAAATACGCGGCATTATGACAAAGAAAAAAACACACAAATCCGGTTCTGCCACCATTGCCATGAACAAGCGCGCTCGCCATGAATACTTCATTGAAGAAGAATTCGAAGCTGGCCTGTCGCTACAGGGATGGGAAGTTAAATCACTCCGTGCAGGTAAAGCTAACATCAGCGACAGCTATATTCTGCTGCGCGACGGCGAAGCTTATCTGTTCGGTTCCACTTTTCAGCCGCTGGCGGTGGCCTCATCGCACGTGGTCTGCGATCCCACCCGCAGCCGTAAACTGCTGTTAAAGCAGCGTGAGCTGGACTCACTCTACGGTCGTGTCAACCGCGAAGGCTATACCGTCGTTGCGCTGTCGCTCTACTGGAAAAACGCCTGGTGTAAGTTAAAGATTGGCGTTGCACGCGGTAAGAAAGAGCACGACAAGCGCAACGACATCAAAGATCGCGAATGGCAAATGGATAAAGCACGCATTATGAAGAATGCCAATCGTTAAACACTGGAATTCGATACGCTTTTTTGCTAGTATTTGAAGTTCTGGGGCTGATTCTGGATTCGACGGGATTGTGAAGCCTTAGGAGCATGCCGAGGGGCGGTTGGCCTCGTAAAAAGCCGCAAAAAAATAGTCGCAAACGACGAAAACTACGCACTAGCAGCTTAATAACCTGCTTAGAGCCCTCTCTCCCTAGCCTCCGCTCTTAGGACGGGGATCAAGAGAGGTCAAACCCAAAAGAGATCGCGCGGATGCCTTGCCTGGGGTTGAAGCGTTAAACTGAATCAGGCTAGTCTGTCAGTGGCGTGTCTGTCCGCAGCTGACCGGCGAATGTAAAGACTGTACTAAGCATGTAGTGCCGACGGTGTAGTAATTTCGGACGCGGGTTCAACTCCCGCCAGCTCCACCAAAATTCTTTCGCGGCGATACCAGAATTGTCCGCTGAAGTCCTGAAAGCCCGCAAGGTGAAAGCTTTGCGGGTTTTTTTGTGTCTGTAATCGTCCGAGCGAATCCGGCTAAATCCAGTGATAATTGGTACATGAATTGGTACACGTTATAATGTGTACCAAAAACGTGTACTAATTATGGACGGAAACCAGTCATGGCGCGGATGACACGCCCCCTCACCAATAACGAAATCCTCAAGGCTAAGCTTCAAGAGAAAGACTTCACACTGCATGATGGTGACGGCCTTTTCCTGCTTGTCAAAACATCAGGTAAAAAGCTGTGGCCTTTTCGCTACCAGCGACCAAATAGCAGCAGTCGCACAAATCTCAGCCTTGGCTCCTGCCCTTCCCTAACACTCGCTGTCGCTCGCCAAATGCGTGACCAATATCTCTCGACGCTTGCGCAGGGGATTGACCCGCAAAAGCAGCATCTTTATCTATTCCATCCGCAGTTCAATGCCAAAAAGACTCATCTCAAAAGTATTGACTTACACTATTAAATAAATTAGGCATACGTTATGCCTAACTATAAAGTTCACGCCTACATTAGTTTACATTGGCTTGGTATTTTCATAATTTCGCTCATAGTTTTCTCATTATCCAACCCTTCATACTGTATGAATAACTTATCTCTTAAATTGAATAGTCTGGCCTGAGCTGTGCGAACCATTTCGTCGAAAGTAATTGCTTTAACTTCTCCAAACTTATCGTGTTCATCATTACCTACCGTCTGATATCTACTCGCAAATTTATCAACCATATCACCTACAACAAATGCCTTGATGAATGGTCTTGATGACCCTACTCCCGCATGCCATATATCCTCAACATATGACCTTGCTTGATTCATTTCATCACGACCAATTGTAAATCCTCCTTTTTTTAATTCAATCAAAAGAACAGTCTTAGTCCTCTTGATTTCGTTATCAAACTCTTCAAGACCCATCATGCTTACAGATGAATTCTCGCCAACAACAATATCCGGGCGTCGAGATGATTTTAAAAATTTTTCTTTCTTGTAATTGTTATTGAATATAGTTTTCATTGTTTTTATTAGGCCTTTATTACTTGAATACTCATGCGTATCAAATTCAGGACCAAAAGCCCACCGAGCTTTTTCAATCAAAGGATGCAACGTATGTAATTCATCAACAGAGTGATCTCCACTTAAGTTAGAAATCATCTCTATCACTTTAATTCTTGAGTCGATTTCCGCAAGAATAGTCATTGCATCAGAAATGCTCCATTCATTCAGAAACATGTCTAGAGCTTCCGCATCATTTGGCGAGATTTGTACAAGTTTTTCTAAGAGAGAATGCCCGGATCTAGACTTTTCTAAATTTAATGCTGCCTTAAATGCCAACTCCAAAAAATCAAGTTTAACATCAGGATTTTCATGTAAAATCTGGTCTAAGAAATCATTAAGTTCCTTACGTGCAAGAACATTCAATTTTTTTATATCTTCAACATGATTATTTATTACTTTATTTTTTGTTTGCTCAACATCTTTTTTAGATAGCTCGGCGTACCAACTTAATAGGATTTTGCCAATCTCTTCTGAAATGACATTTAGTGCAGCAAAGTCCGATTTGAACCCTGACCAATCTGGTTCAACATAACTAAATAAATCATTAGACTCGACAACCAAGGTGTATCTTTTGGCAAAGGCTTTCCTTCCATCAATTATTTGATTTTTGGCAATAGACCATGAGGGTTTACCTAATAACCTCCCCCCCAACCAAAAGGCAACTCCATGCTGGTTCGACGTTCTAGCCGCAGAAGATGAATCAACCAAAGTCAGCTTTAGGTTGATTTTCCCGATGGGATTAATTTTTTTTACTTTTACTATCCCAGGATGTTCAAGAAGAGTTATTTGTTTTCCATTAATATAAACATGGAACTCAGGGTTAAACAGAAATCGCGCTGACAAAACATCTCTTATTTCATCAGGATTAATGAAATTTCTATTAACGTTAACCGTTATCTTGGTTCCATGACCGCTTGCAGGTGTAGATTCATGATTTATAACCTTTATCGGTGAGTCACCAGAAGAAACTGCCAAATCAAATGAGTTAGCTACTGAATCCTTCCATGTCTCAACGGTATAATTATCATCAAAACAAAGTCCCGCATGGCGACCGACGCCATTACAACCAAAAGCCAAGCGTTTAGTTTTTATATGGCAGTCTGGAGGAAATTCAACATAGATGCCTTGATGTTTATGCCTGTCATAGCGAAGCTTGAGCCATCTATTTTCAAACTCACTCTGTGTTAACCCTACGCCGTTATCTTCAATTGTAAGAATTTGAGGTTGAGATTCTGTGACAGTTATTTTAACAACAGTGGCACCTGCATCGTGAGAGTTTGCTACAATTTCAGTTATTGCAACATCTGGCTTAGTAGCTATAGACCCTATTTCTTTAAAAAGAAATCGCTCCTCATATGTTACCGAATAATCATTCATTGCTTTCTTATCTCTCTTACTAACATTTTATACTTCATAGTAAGAATCGATTTGAGAGATGTCTATAGAGTTATCATTCCTACATCATGCTGTTTCAGCTTTTTTTATGAGCGCGCAATGCTATCCCCGCCTCACCTGCCCGCTTTATGCATCGCTTTTCATGCAGATGCATGATGCGGTCAGAGCAGCACCCGGTATGTCCTGAACGGTGGAAAGCGGTGCATGTTTTTTCATGCAAATCCATTCACCCTATTCATGCATCACTTACTACAAAGCGGCTGGACAGAAAAAGGGCTTCAGAAAAACAAAGGACAGGCATAAAAAAGCCGCTGGTCAGGCAGCAGCTGTGCGGAGTTAACGAACCTGGCGAAATCCAGAACCATAACGGCCCAACGTCTGACTCTCCCTTAAGCGGGATACTCACACGGTCATAAAGACCAATACCTTTTGCCTACATCGTCAGACTTATTTACAATCTCAGGCAGGATTGATTAAGTAACGTTAGAAAAAAAGCCTCAAACCCACTACTAACTAATTGTTTCATCGGAGGAAATGGAATGCCTCGCAATCTCGCACCTGCATACTGTGTAGTTCAACAACCTGGTAACCTCGGATTCCAGGCAAGAATGCTTTTCAATGACAGTAACTCAGAAGCTGCTCGTCTCTTTATGCAAACCAATGCAGACACGCCCTGGCTGAATCCGGGTCAGATAGTCATTGTTGCAGACCCAGCTTCTTCACAAACCATGCAAATGTTGAACGCTTTAAGGCAGGCCAAACAGAAAACTAACATTGCGTTTGTTGGTGTAACTCCTGACGAAGCGAGCTTTATGCAGCAACACTACGGTTTGATCGCTGCCCTGACTACTGCGGGAGATAAAATTTTTGGCACTATTGGTGACGTTGGTGAGAGATACTTTTCAGAGATCGAGAATACCCTCAAAAAGATAGAAATCAGTTACCAAAACCAGTTCCGTACTCAGGGGACACTGATTAGTCAGCAATTCTTCGCAGAACGTAACCGGCTCTTCAATCAGCTAAAAGAACTTGTGAACAAGCCACTACTGAAATCATTGATTCGTTATGCCGTGAAGTTCAAGCCTTACGAAGACATGCGTAGAGCACTGAATCTATCCAGCCGCTCCATCGTACATGAATGGTCCACTGTAGGGCTGGGAGTGATACCTGGCTATTCGAATTATGTAGGTAGTGCAGCGAAAGCGGCAAAATTTTTGAAATCAGGTGGCTACATAGGTATAGGGTTTGCCTTTGCGGGTACCACGAATGAAGTCGTCAATGCCTGCGTTAAAGGACGAGAGAGCGAATGCAAAAGAACGGCGTTCAAAGAGTACGGTAAGTTTGGAGCTTCAACATTAACAGGTGTGGGAGCTGGTGCAGCCGGTTCTGTAGCAGGATTAGGTGTATGCGCAGCGATAGGGGTCGCCACAGCAGGAACCGGAGCGGTAGTATGTGCAGCAGTTGGCTCAATAGCCGCGGGTTATGTCGGTGCCAAAGCGAGTGACTCTATAATGGATACTATCTATGAATACATGGGAATTTAAAGAATGAAGTCGGCCATAATGGTTTTAATTATGCTTCCTATGGTTTGCTTAGTGGTAAGCGTTCTTTTGTATCTAAGTAACAGATCCCGCTACAACAAATTGATTTCTGACTTCCAACAAAAGTATATGCTGCCTACCCCTTACTTATTGCATTGCAATATGGGTTACTTAGGTTCGCCACTAACACTCTATTTTTTTATGCGATTAAAACAAAACAAAAAAATCTTCTTTTTAGACCCCAAAAGTCAGGCCTATGATTTTGCAAGTAACAGTCAATATAGCGCAGAGATAAATAGCCTCAAACCGTTATATTTTACTTTTTTATTGGGCTTTTTTTGTTGTTTTTTACTTGCAGTTATCGCTGTCCTAATCAAAATTAAAATAATTTAATGATGTAAATAAACACCTGTTAACAGCCAATTTCTCTTTACCATTAAGATAATTGATACTGAAACCGTTAAAAAATAGCCATTAACGGTGCTGGCATAGCAGGTGGTGCAGCGGGAAGTGCTTTAGCAGGTTTGGTATGCGGCCCGTGCGCACCCGTTTGCGTTTTGATTGGTAGATTGGTGGTGCACTTGCCGCCTTTGAAATGGGACGTTTTTGGGGATAGTCATGGAACAAACTCTTTCGGTAAAGCTTGTTGAGCAAAGTAAAGCGACTGATTTTCAGCAGGCCGTTTCTGAAGTAGTGATCGATAACAATCCGACGGGTATCACTATAAAAGGACAGGTACTCGAAGCCTCAGTTAAAGTCGACAATGACAGGTATATTCTTTTCACAACTGATGATGTGATCTTTGAGGAGTTTCTTACTGTTACTCTCATCAGCCTGAGCCAGGGGATTGTTGAAAGTTTGCAGGTTGGCAATGAGTATTCGTCAGGCTCTTTCGAAGCGCTGTCTGTCAATCACGAAACCATTGAGTTCAATTTTATTGGCGGGTCTGTCTGGAATATCACAGTGAACGACACCCCAAAGCTCCGTGTTCCATTCTTTTCCGATCCGCGTGGTGTAAAACGATCTTCAGGTCTGAAAGCATATCTGACGATAGATGCAAAGCCATCGCCCTCCCCTACATAAAAACCATTTAGCAAAAGCAATTGATATACGTTTAGGTGTATCAATAATTCTAAAATTAAGTATTTATCTTTTAAATTCATTCAGATAAAAATTTTATTCAGACTCCGCCAGCAGCAAACCCCAACCCACCCACAACCTCCCCAAAATCCCCCTCCCCATCCTTCCCCTTGACAACCTCCCCCTCTATGCCTTAAAAAGGAAACGATCATTTCCTAATTGGAGGTTAGCCATGAAACCATCTTCCCATACCGGTAGTGCGCAATCCTCTGCGGGCCGTCCGCGCGCTTTCAACGAAGCACAATTTCTGGATGGGGCTATTAGGCTTTTCCGCGATCGCGGTTTTAGTGGCGTCAGCATCAGTGACATCACCGCGGCCACCAACCTCAGTACCGGTAGCGTTTACAAGGCTTATAAAGACAAACAGGGTGTTTTTGCTATGGCGCTTGAGCGCTATGTGTTTCTTCGCGAAGAGCAGATAAAAACCCGGCTGGAAAAGGCGGCAACGAGTAAAGACAAGCTTGCGGAACTGCTGCGGGACTATGTTGAGCTCAGTCAGGGAAAAGACGGCAAGCTGGGCTGCATGGTGGTGGCCGGTGTCACCAGCTTCGACCAGCTTGGCGCTGCGGCCAGTAGTCTGGAGAAACAGCTGGCAAAGCGACGCAGCAACATTGCGGAATTGATTAAAAACGGAAAACAGGACGGTTCCATTGCCGCGACTACCAACGAAACCGCCGCTGCCGAGGTCATTCTGGCTTTACTTCAGGGAATGCGCGTCATCGGAAAGGCCTCAACCCTCACACAGGATACTGAGCGTTTTGTGGCTCAGGCGCTGAAGGTACTGGAATAAGCCATGATTATTTACGTCGTTATTGCCGTTCTAGCCGGGGCGATGCTGCCGTTGCAGGCGGTCTTCAATGCTCGCCTGGGCTATGCGCTGGGTTCACCGCTTTGGGCGGCGGCGGTATCGGCACTGGTTTCGGCACTCGTTCTTTTTATACTCGGCGCTATCACAACCGGAACCTTACCGCGCACCTCATCCCTGCCGTCTCTGCCTTTATGGGCGTGGTTTGGCGGTCTTTGCGGTGTGATGACGCTGGCTGGCGTCACGGTCAGTCTACCGCGCCTGGGTGCCGCCGCGATGGTCGCCCTGGTCATCGCCGGGCAGGTAGCGTTTTCTCTGGTGATTGATCGTTTCGGTCTGTTCGGTGTTCCCCCTCATCCCATTACAGTACAACGTGCCATGGCAGCGGTTCTGCTGTTAACCGGTACTGTACTTTTACTACAGGAATAGATTATGTCTGCTTTTATGCTCCCCGCTGCACCCGATGGTTTTAGTCACCACTTTGCGCGTGTAAATGGTCTGCGCTTTCATTATGTGACAGGCGGCCGTGAGGATGGCTTTCCCCTGGTGTTACTGGCAGGTTTCCCCGAAAGCTGGTTTGCATGGCGAAATGTCATGCGCCCCCTGGCTGATAAATACCGAATCATTGCCGTTGATTTGCCGGGACAGGGGGATACAGATAAGCCGCTTTCCGGTTACGACACTCAAACGGTTGCCACGCGACTGCATGCTTTTGTCGATTCACTTGATTTAGGATCGTACTTTCTTGCCGCGCATGACGTCGGTGCCTGGGTCGCCTTTACCTATGCAATGTTATATGGCGATGAAATACGTGCGCTGACCCTGATGGATGCCGGTATCCCGGGAATATCCCTGCCGGATAAACTGCCGTCGGCCTCCGACAAATCCTGGAAAACATGGCATTTTGCCTTCCATGCCGTGGCTGATCTTCCTGAAGCCCTGCTGGCAGGACGTGAACGCATTTATCTGGAATGGTTTTTCCGCGAGAAAGCCGCTGACCACAGCTGTTATGGCGAGACTGAACTGACCGAATATGAGCGGTTGCTTAAAACACCGGGGGGATTACGCGCCGGGCTGGCATTTTACAGGGCGCTGTCTCAATCCGCTGCACAAAATGCAGAACTGGTCAGGCAGGGGCGGTTGATCATGCCAGTGCTGGGACTGTCCGCCGACCAGGGCTCCATTCCTGATATGGCTGCCACGTTGAAAGCCTACGGCGATAATGTACAGGGTCAGCGTCTCTCGGATTGCGGACATTTCCAGCCCGAGGAGCAACCCGAAGCCACGGCCCATGCGCTAGCCGCGTTTTTTGGTCAGTACGCACATTAAAATCCGTTGATTAGTCTGGCAACGGTATAAATTAATCAGAACGCTAATTTATTATGCGAAGCCGTCATAGAACTTTTGAAATAGCGTTTTGGAGGAGGATGAAGCAAACGGGTTCGGTGACTCTGCGTAAAAAAATAAAGCCACGCATGTTAAGCAGGCAATTTCTTAAGTTGTTATCAGAATAAACCGACAGGTATCACGATTAACGCACAACGGTAAAGGTCGATAACGACAGATATCTACTGTTCACGACAGACGATATTCTCTTTAACTGTAACGCTAATCAGCTTGAGCAAAGGGAATATTGAAAGCCTGCAAACTGGCAATACGTCTTCATCAGGTTTTTTTCGAACCGCTGTCGGTAAATGACGAAACCATAACATTCAGTTTCATTAGTGGTTCTGTGTGGAAAATAAAAGTGAATGACGCCCCAAACTCCGCGTTCCTTTCTATCGCGAGCAAGGTGGCGTCAAACGCGTTTCGGGCTTAAAGGCCTATTTAAAACAGAGGCTAAGCCCTCGCCCACCTGATAACCACCTTCGTAGTGGTGATGGATATATGCCCAGATATTCCCATCATTTCAGCCTGTCGCACCCTGTATTGTCATGAAACCATGACAAATCTGAATGACACGCCATCCACGCAATGCCGGAACCAAACCTGACAAGGTCATGTTATGTTTTAAACGTTCCTGTAAAGTTGATGATGAGTTAACTATTCAATAAAAAATCGTTACTCACTCTTAAAAGGTGATGGATTACAAAGAAGAGAATATTTAATCTTTGCAAGTTACTTATAGGCGCCTTATTATTTATTCTTACCGTTAATTCAATGTTAAATCCAGAAAATCATAAGTAAAAATCATTTCAATTAAATCAGTTAACACCAAACTCTGGCGAGCGATTCGTGATGCCGCCCTCTCCTCCCGCTCGCCTTTATCCGTTAAAAAAACTATTCAGTTTCCGGACGGATTTATTTTTTCGACAATTGATAATGATTCTTGAGTTGATTCCCATTTGCATATGGAATTATGATTTCTTTCGAGTGTGGCTTCCTCAACTGGATGACAATCGTTAAAGGATTAATCGTTATGCTGCCGTTAAAAAAAATCACCCGTCATATTACTACGAGTTTATTCATTCCCGCCTTTGGTATGGTTTCCCCCGCGCTGGCTGAGCCTGATATTAACGACGACAATGAAGATGTGATGGTGGTAACGGCATCGGCAATTGAACAACGGCTTAAAGATGCGCCCGCATCGATCTCTGTCATCACCGCAGAACAGCTGGAAAGAGACATCGGTAAATCGGCCACGGATCTGGCGGATATTCTCGAACGTGTCGCAGGCGTAACAAAAGCGATTGGTACAGACGTGAGTTCCGGTATTCAACTGCGCGGAATGCCAGCGGCATATACGCTGTTGTTGGTGGATGGCAAACGCATAGGCTCAAGTAACGGCATCAAAAGCACACAGCAAAACTATTTCGACGACATTAACTGGATTCCAACCGAATCCATTGAACGTATTGAAGTGGTCAGAGGGCCAATGTCCGCTCTGTATGGTTCAGATGCGATGGGCGGTGTGGTGAATATTATCACCAAAAAAAATAATGATGCCTGGCACGGTGCATTAACGGCAGGCACCCGTCAGCCGCAAGATGGTAACCGGGGAAACACCCAAACCTGGACAGGCAGCATCGGCGGCCCGCTGGGCAATGGATTTGATTTGCGCGTTAACGGTTCGTGGAATAAGCGCGAAGCGGATAAAAGCGAGACCAACGCATTGCGCTGGGGAAGCGGCCAGGAAGGACGCAAGAATGAAAATTACGGCGCAGAACTCGGCTGGGATATTACCCCTAATCACCGCCTGTCCGTTTCTACTCAGCAGGGAACCGAAAAAGGGATTCCCGGCGAGTCCAGTGACGGCAGTGAAATTGCGCTGCGTGGCGTAGATAAACTTGAACGTGAAAATTATGCGTTGGATTATCGCGGTATTTTTGACTTTGGCACGGTGAAGCTGAACGCCTATCAAAATAAGTTCAAAAACTGGGTGTCCGATATCCCGGTGATTTCTGGCGCTACGGTAACGGGCAGCCAGGATGTCGCGCTATGGAATAAAGAAAGTATCGTGGAAGGCGATATTAACCTGCCTTTTGAGTTCGGCTTACCGCACAACCTGACATTCGGCGCACAGTGGAAAAAAGAAGCGCTGAACAATCCTCGTTCTATCGGCGTGGTAGCGGACGCCTCCAGCACCTACGGCAAACACAGCGGTGAAGCCAAAAGCACCGGCCTGTTCGTCGAAGACCAGATCGACCTGCTGGAGGATGTTTCACTGACTCTGGGCCTGCGCAGAGATAATACCGATTACGGTAACAGGACAACGCCGCGCGCCTATCTGGTCTGGCAAGCCACGGACGCGTGGACATTAAAAGGCGGTTATTCAGAAGGTTTTAAAGCACCCAGCGTGCGCCAGGCAAGCAAAGGCTTTATTGAATCCTCAAAAGGCGCGGGATGTAACGGCTATGCCGATTACAACAGCGGGGGTTGTTACACGATGGGCAGCGACCAACTCAAGCCTGAAACATCACAAAACTGGGAAGTTGGCGCAATCTTCGATTACGAGGGATGGAGCGCAGGACTGACTTTCTTTGACAGCCGATTCAAAGACAAAATTGCCGCGGCACCTGTTGGCTATATTCCGGGCGATACCTCCGGCCGCTACTGGCTTGAACGCGTCAATCTTGACACTGCGCGCACCCAGGGCCTGGAGGGCAATTTAACTCTTCCTTTGATATCAGAAGAAAAGGGTCCCTGGATGAAGCGTCTGTCACTGAATAACACGCTCACGCGAATGATTAAAGCCGAAGATTCTCTGGGCGTGATGTTAGTGACAACGCCAAAACTCTCCACCTGGTCTTCTCTTGACTGGCAGGTTAATGACGACATAAGCCTTTCATTTACCGCAAAATACTATGGGAAAATGCTGGGGCTGAACAGCAGCGCAGACCAGGCCGCGCGAGGCAATACTGCGACAGCACGTATCCGAAAAGCCTACATGATTTATGGTCTGTCAGGACAATACAGGGCAACGAAAAACCTCAAGTTTAATGTCGGGCTGGACAATCTTTTTGATAAAAATCCTGTCTCTGACACTCCGTCCTCAAGCGGGGATTCAGGCAACAATTACGCGGTGCCCGGTCGCACCATGTATGCCTCAATAACGGCCTCATTCTGATCGCCCTGCTTTGTTATCAGGCCGCTGCATTAAGGGCGTTTTGAAAAGGATGATTCAGGTAAACCAGCCCGGTATGGCGATATAAAACCTGAACGTTAACAGATGCCAGCATCACGTTTTATTTATTGCGACCTGAGAGGAAGCGGTGCTGGCACGTTGAGCGTCATACAGGCAAGGCGTGCCGGTTATCTGACCTGACGCACAGATTAACGATTATTTATAACCGACTACGAATGCTTTCCCATGGATAAAAGCAACGCGCAAGGAGAACTTATGCGTTTCCCTCTTCTGACGATTTTATTTACCCTGGCCTGCATACTGACCGTTTTCCCTCCGGCTTCGGTCCAGGCGGCACAAACGGTCAGCGTCACGCATCTACAGGGAACCACCGCGCTGCCGCTGCATCCCCAACGCGTGGTGATCCTGAATCCGGCCACGCTGGATATTGCCGATGCGTTAGGCATTAACCCTGCGGGCGTCGCGCAATCCGGTCTCACCTATCCGGCGCATCTGGCTAAATACAACAGCCATGACTATTTCAATGCCGGCACGCTGTTTGAGCCAAACTATGAAGCCTTAAGCGCTGCCGGGCCGGATGTGATCGTTGCGGGTGGCAGAGCCCTTGCGGCCTACAACAAACTCAGCGATATCGCCCCAACCGTTTCGCTGGATCTTGACCCGAATAATGTCATGGCGAGTCTGACACAGCGTACTACGCAACTGGGGGAGATCTTTGGTAAACAGGCCCAGGCAAAGGCCGTTTTAACCGCCTTTAATGCACAAATTGCAGACCTTCGCACCGCCGCCGCTCAGTCGGGCAGCGCCATGATGTTAATGGTAAACGGAGGCAAACTCAGCGCCTACACGCCGCACTCCCGCTTTGGTTTTATTTTTGATGTGCTGCAGTTCAAACCTGCACTCGCTATGCCAAACGCCAGCAAACATGGCAATGCCATTTCACCCGAGCTGATCATGCAGGCCAACCCCGACTGGCTGTTCGTTCTGGATCGTGACAGCGCCATCGGCAGCAAAGAAGGCCTGTCGGCCCGCCAGGTACTGGATAATCCGCTGGTGCGCCGCACCACCGCCTGGAAAAAGCAGCAAATTATCTATCTGGATTCCGCCTCGCTGTATATTGCCGGTGGAATCCAGAGCTACAGCCTCATGATGAAGCAGATCAGGCAGCACCTGATCGCGGCCGGGAACCAGCCCTGAATGAAATACGGGGCTTATCTTGTCAGCCTGGGCCTGCTGGCTGCGCTGGTTATTCTGAGCTTAGTGACGGGCGTAACCCGCGTGTCATTAATCGACCTGTGGCAAGATGCAGAGATGCGGGACATTCTGTTTATCAGCCGCTTTCCGCGTACCGTCGCGCTGGTGCTGGCCGGTAGTGCGATGAGTGTCGCGGGCCAGATCATGCAGATGCTGACGCAAAACCGCTTTGTTGAGCCTTCTGTCGTGGGCACCACGCAATCCGCAAGCCTGGGGCTTTTGCTGGTGATGGTCTGGTATCCCGCCGCGCCCGTCATCGTCAAAATGTGCATCGCGTCCCTGTTTGCCCTGGCTGGCACGGTGCTGTTTATGCTGCTCATTCAACACATCCGTCAGAAAAGCGCTTTTATCGTGCCGCTTACAGGCATCATGCTGGGGGCCGTTTTCAGTTCCGTGACGACATTTTTGGGGATGCAGTTTGATATCCTGCAATCCCTGGGCAGTTGGGAATCCGGTGACTTTTCCAGCGTGATGCAGGGACGTTATGAGCTGCTCTGGATTGTCGGGCTGATTACCCTGCTGGCGGCCTTCATTGCCGATCGGTTCACGGTGGCCGGCCTGGGCCATGACTTTTCTGTTAACGTCGGGCTTAACTACCGCAAGATTCAGTTAACGGGCATGGCCATGATCGCCATCGCCAGCGGCGTGGTTATCGTTGTGGTCGGTGTTTTACCTTTCCTGGGATTGATCGTCCCAAATATTGTCAGCATGATTTTTGGCGATAATTTGCGACGAACCGTGCCTTGGGTCGCCATGACAGGCGCCATGTTGGTATTGAGCTGCGATATCCTGGGACGGCTGATTATTTATCCCTTTGAAATTCCGGTCAGCGCCTTACTCGGCGTGCTGGGCGCAGCCGTTTTTCTGGTGCTGATTATCAGGGGAAAGCGCTATGCCAACTGATCTGTTGCAACCGTCCCACGCCCCGAGAGCGGCACGATCGCCCGTGAAGCGGTTGTGGATATTGGCGCTGCTTGCGGTCGTATTATCCCTGGTCTTTATGACCCTTAATCTGCAGGGAAATATCAGCTACATACTGAAACACCGAGGGCAGATTTTATTAACCATCGTACTGGTCGCCTTTGCATCCGGAATCAGCACGCTGCTTTTCCAGACCATTACGCAAAACCGCATTCTGTCGCCGTCGGTGATGGGGCTTGAGTCACTCTTTGTCTTTCTCCAAACCCTGTTGGTGTTTTTTATTCAGCTTTCGCAACTGAGTCAGATGGGCAGCGTGGTGCAGTTTCTTGGCGAAACGGCGCTGTTAATGATCTTTGCCACGCTGCTCTATCGCTGGTTATTCAACCGCAGTGGGCTGGATCTTCACCGGGTATTGTTAACTGGCCTGGTGTTCGGCACGCTGTTTCGCAGCCTTTCCGGTCTGATGCAGCGTTTACTGTCACCCGGCGAATTTGCCGTGCTGCAAAGCCGGATGTTTGCCACCTTTACCCATGCTGATGCTGAGGTACTGGCCATTTCAGCCATGATGATTGTTGCGATCACCGTTATCGTCTGGCGGCTTCGGCATCGCCTTGACGTCATTGCGCTAGGGCGCAATAGCGCGACGGCACTGGGTGTGCCCTATCAACATTATGTGACCGGCCTGCTGCTGCTGATTTCGCTGCTGGTGGCGATTTCAACCGCGCTGGTCGGGCCGATGACGTTTCTGGGACTGTTGGTGGTTAACCTTGCCTGGCCGGTGGTGGGCTCCTGGCGTCATGGTTATTTGCTACCGGGGGCGATTCTTATTGGCATCATTATGCTGACGGGCGGACAGTTGCTCCTGGAGCAGTTGTTCAACATGGCGGGAACGCTGTCCGTCATTATTGAATTTTTTGGCGGTGGGCTCTTTATTTATCTGGTTCTGAAAAAGGTGGCGACGTGATTGAAGTTGCAAATGTTAATAAAGCGTACGGGCCCTTATCTGTCCTTAAAAACATTAATGAAACCCTGCCCTCATCCGGTATCACCTCAATCATCGGGCCTAATGGGGCCGGCAAATCCACATTACTGTCAGTCATTAGCCGCCTGATGATGCCCGACAGTGGCGAGGTCAGGATCGACTCGCTGGTCGTCAATGAAACGCACAGCGAGAAGCTGGCGAAAATCATGTCAGTCCTGCGGCAGGATAATCATTTTACCAGCCGACTCACGGTTTACGATCTGGTGAGTTTTGGCCGCTATCCCTATTCAAAAGGGCGCATAACGGAAAACGATAAGCATCATATTCATCAGGCATTATATTTTCTGGATTTACTGCCACTGGCCGAGCGGTATCTTGATGAACTGTCCGGGGGACAGCGGCAGCGCGCCTTTGTCGCCATGGTGCTGTGTCAAAATACCAAATATGTTCTGCTGGATGAGCCGCTAAATAATCTTGATATGAAACACAGCGTGACCATGATGAAGCAGCTACGGCGCGCCGCTGACGAGCTGGGAAAATCCATTATCCTGGTCATCCATGATATTAACTTCGCCTCGACCTATTCAGACCATATTATCGCCATGAAAAAGGGTGAGGTTTTTTTCAGAGGCACCCCGGCTGAAATGATGAAACCCGATCTGATCGAACGCCTTTTTGAAATACCTGTCGCGGTTGAAACCGTGGCGGGGCAACATATTGCGGTTTACTACCGTTAATCCTGTGCACTGAGCATAACCGCCGACGGTTTTCCCCTGCCCTGTCACGTTCATGCCGGGCAACCGTCCGCCTGTCAGCCGGGTCTGCGTTAATGTGGGCCTACAGAATGCGTGTTTTTTGCCGTACGCTTTTCACGCGTTACGTGCATAAACGAAATCACAGAAAGGTTTTCTCGCGCCCAGTTGGGCCGACAGTCTGGCCGCACTGTCCCGCATCAGGTCGCCCAGCCCTGCCGCTTTACGATCCAGGGTTAATCGTGACGATGGCCCCGTCAGCGCAAGGGCCGCCGTCAATTTATCCCCTTCGCCAAACACCGGGATGGCAAAGGCGGCAGTATGCGGATCGCGCGCGCCTGAGGTATAGAGCGGTAAATCGGGCGCGTCAGTAAACAAGCTTTCGCCCATTCCCCAGTGACGCAGCACCTGGCTAATCGCCGAGTTATCCAGCGGATAAAGCGAGCCAGGCAGTCGCGTATGGCGCAAACCGTCCGACGACTCCGCACGGAAGACACAAAGACGCTGGCCGTTATCAATCACATACCAGCTTGCGCTTTCGTTTGTTGCCGAGGCCAGCGCCTGCAGTTCGGGCTGAACCACGCTGGCCAGATGAAACGACTGTTCATACAGCTTGCCCAGATACAGCAACCTTGGCCCCAGGGTATAAATGCCATTCTCCCTTCTGACCACATAACTCATGCGTTCCAGCGAATTCATCAGGCGATAAACGGTGGTTTTATGGTAACCCGAAAGCTGTGACAACGCCGTGAGTGACAGACTTTCTTCGCCTGGCTTAAAACAGTCCAGCAAGGCCAGTGCCTTCTCTACAGCATTAACGCCTTCATTTCCCATTTTGCTTCTCCTGATTTTTGCTGGAACCGAGTGTACCCGAAACTGTGAGTCACATCTTGTTTACATCACAAACAAGCTCGCAACACTGGCGTCATCGTCAGTATCACCGATATAGTGGTTTCATTATGTACAACCTGGTTTTACTGTGTAAAACAACGTATGAGGTACGCTATGTCCACCAATGAAAAACCCATGATTAACCGTGAAGTTACGCGAGTCAGCGCTGATTATGTCAGACGCGCGGCTGAATTTCAGGCCGCGATTATTGCTGATGTGGCAGGCAGAAGGGGCACACTTCATGGCCGCATCAAGCCCTTGGGTGCACATATGAAAGTGGCGGGTCCGGCAGTGACCGTCGAGGTTCGTCCCGGTGATAACCTGGCGATCCATGCTGCGCTGGCGGTTGCCAAACCTGGTGACGTCATCGTGGTTGATGGTAAAGGTGATATCAGCTGCGCGCTATTGGGCGAGATTATGGCAACCCAGGCCGAAGCGTCCGGCATTGCTGGCATCATCATCGATGGCGCAGTCAGGGATGCCGATGCACTCAGCACGCATACCTACCCTGTTTTTTCCGCAGGCCTTAACCCTTGTGGCCCAACCAAGTCGATTCCCGGGCGCGTGAATTATCCCGTTTCCGTTGCCGGCGCCACGATTAACGCGGGCGATCTGGTGGTCGGGGATATCGATGGCGTGGTGGTCGTGCCGCGCGACGACGTTGAAATAGTATTAGCACTCGCGGCGAAAAAGCTGGATATGGAAACCCGTCGTATTGCCGCGATCAAAGCGGGGGACAAAAGACCGGGCTGGCTGAACGGTGCACTGCGTGCAGCTGGCATGTTAGCGGAAGGGGAGGAACTCTGATGCGCAAACAGGACACCGTCATCGTAACTGGCGAAGATCTTGCCCCCGCCGCGCTCGCGATGCTGGACAATTATGAGGTGGTTTTTGCGGGCAGTAAGCCGTCTGAAGACGACTTATTCACGCTGTGCCAGCAGTATAATCCCGTTGGGATCGTGGTGCGCTATGGAAAAATCAACGCACGCATTATGGATGCCGCGCCTGCGCTGCGCGTGATCGCCAAGCATGGCAGCGGCATTGACGTCATTGATCAAGACGCGGCGGCCGAACGCAACATCAGCGTCCAGTCCGCGCCAGGCGCCAATGCGGCGGCGGTGGCTGAACATACCTGGGCACTGATTCTGGCCTGCACAAAATCCCTGCTCCCGCTGGATCGCCGGATGCGTGAGGGACACTGGGATAAATCCACCCACAAGTCACTTGAACTGGAAGGTCGGACGCTCGGGCTGGTCGGGCTGGGCGCGATTGGCGGCCGGGTGGCGGATATTGGTCGCGTGTTTGGCATGCAGGTTATTGCTTACGATCCCTGGGCGAAAACCTTGCCCGCAGGCTGTGAGCAGGTGGATGATTTAGCCACGCTGTATGCACGCGCAGATATTGTGTCGCTGCACTGTCCCCTTACCGCGCAAAACAGCAAGATGATTAATGAACAGGCGCTGGCCCAGTTCAAACCCGGCGCCGTTCTGGTCAACACTGCACGTGGCGGACTGATTGATGATGATGCCCTGATTCGGGCCCTTAAGAGCGGCAGACTCCGTGGGGCCGCCCTGGACAGTTTCACCGTTGAACCTCTTACTGCGCCGCACATCTGGCAGTCTGTCGAAAACGTCATCATTACCCCGCACATCGGCGGCGTAAGCGATAACTCTTATGTGAAAATGGGCACCGCCTCCGTGACCAATCTGCTCAAGGTCTTAGCGCAAAAGGAAGCCACCGTATGATGTGCCTGACAACAGCGGAAGTCAGGCAGACAACGATTTTCACCCGGCTGCCTGACCGTTTCCGCGTACCCGACAGCAACAATGCCTGGGCTGCCGCCAATCGCGGCGGCCAGCTTACCGATTCGTTTCTGGAAGGGCCGGTCTGGCATCCTTCGGGCTGTCTTTACCTGACCGACATCCCCTTTGGCCGGATATTCCGGGTCGATATGGCAGGCAACTGGGAGATCGTCGTGCAGTACGACGGCGAACCCAACGGCATGAAACTCACCGACCCGGATACGCTTCTGATTACGGATTATCGTCACGGGTTAATGAAGCTTTGTCTTAAAACGCAAACCATCACCCCCTGGCTGTCGCGCCGCAATAGCGAGAGTTTTCGTGGCGTTAACGATCTAACGCCCGACAGTCGCGGAAATCTTTACTTCACCGATCAAGGGCAAACCGGGCTGCACGATCCCACCGGACGGGTTTACCGACTCAGCCAGGACGGCCGACTGGATATCCTGCTGGATAACTGCCCCAGCCCAAACGGGCTGGTTCTGTCGCCAGATGAAAAGGTGCTGTATGTCGCCATGACGCGCGGCAACGCAATCTGGCGCGTGCCGCTTCAGCGAGAGGGTTCGATCAGCAAGGTCGGTCAATATTTTACCTCGCACGGACCCAGCGGTCCCGACGGGTTAGCGATGAACGCGCGCGGCGAGCTGCTGATTGCCAATCCGGGCCTGGGCCGCGTCTGGCTGCTCAACGATCTGGCTGAGCCTGCAGAAATCCTCACCAGCCCCGCCGGACGCTCCACCACTAATCTCTGTTTTGGTGGAGAAAATTTACAGCAGCTGTTTATTACCGAATCCGTCAGCGGCAGCATTCTTACCTGTTCAATGAAAACACCAGGCCACCCACTGCCCTTCCTTTCCACTGCTTTTCTCTGAGAACAACTCTGCGTTTACTGAACGCAGCGGAGGCAACCATGAATCTGCATTCTGCAAGCGCCGGCTCACCTGTTGAGCCGCAAGCCGTGTCCGCATCTCGTGAAGAAATGAATCAAACAGATTTTGAACAAAGCGAGTTAGCGGCGGGTAAAGCGTTCCGCCGTATCCTGCCCTTTATCTTCCTCTGTTATGTCGTGAGTTATCTGGATCGCACCAATGTCAGCTTCGCCGCACTGGGCATGAACGCCGATCTGGGCATCACGGCTGAACAGTTTGGGTTTGGAGCCGGGATGTTTTTCATCGGCTATTTCCTGTTTGAAGTGCCCAGTAACCTGATCATGCAAAAAGTGGGGGCCCGTATCTGGATCGCCCGCATTATGATTTCGTGGGGCATAATCTCCATGGCGACTGCCTTCGTCACTGGCCCAGCCAGTTTTGCCTTTGCCCGTTTCTGTCTGGGCGTGGCCGAAGCAGGATTCACACCCGGTATTTACCTGTTCTTCACCTACTGGTTTCCCGGAAGCTGGCGCGCAAAAATTACGGCGGCGTTTTTGGTCGGGATTCCCGTGGCAAACATCATCGGCGCGCCCCTATCCGGCATGCTGATGCAAATCACCGGACACGAACATATTCGTAACTGGCAGTGGCTGTTGCTGCTGGAAGGTTTTCCAGCCGTTATCCTGGGCATAATATGCTTGTTCTTTTTGCATGACCGCCCAGCAAAAGCAAACTGGCTAAGCGATACGGAAAAAACGTTGCTGAGCAGGAGACTGGCAGACGAGCAACAGCAGATAGAAAAGGCGCACGGTTCCAGCCTGCGTGATGCACTGCGTAATCCGCTGCTCTACCTGCTGGCTTTCATTAACTTTTGCGGCATTGTGGGTTCTATCGGTGTCGGCCTGTGGATGCCGCAGATCATCAAGCAGATTGGCGTTAGCCATACCGCGACCGGCTTCCTGACCGCATTACCTTACGTCTGCGGCGCGTTAAGCATGCTGTTCTGGGCGCAGCGGGCAAATGCATCCGACCACCGCATTCGCTGGATCAGCGCTGCGCTGGTGATCGCCGCCATCGCGCTGGCCTGCAGCGCCGTGGTGGATGAACCCGTGGTGAAGATGCTTGCACTGTGCTTTACCGTGAGCGGCATTCTGGCTTTTCAGGCATCGTTCTGGGCATTGCCTTCAGGCTTTCTCACAGGAAGCGCCGCCGCAGGGGGTTTAGCGATGATTGTCTCTGTCGGAAATCTGGGCGGCTTTGTCGGGCCTTCTCTTATTGGCTATGTACGCCAGACAAGCGGAGGATTTATGTGGGCGCTGCTGGCGGTGTCCGCTGTGTTAATGACAGGTGCCGCCACCGTGGCGTTAATCAACGATCCTTACCGCAAAACGTAGCGCAATCGGCAACTTATTTTTTTATAAGAAAAACAAGGCGCTCCGGGCGCGGCGCCTCTTTCCTTTCCTGCGCCCTCCTCTCGCCCTTTATCTGCCCTGTAAACGTGTCTGGCATAAAAAAAGCGCCCTCAGGCGCTTTACCGATGTTGAGACGAACCCACTATTTGCTTGCGGTCGACAGGCTTTGATCCACCTCGATTTTCGCCGCGCTTTTGCGGCCCATGATCAGCACCGCAATGCCTCCCGCACTGCAGAGTACCGCCAGTGGAACCATCGCCAATGCATGACTGCCGGTTTGCTCATTGATAATGCCGTAGACGTTAACCATCAGGCCACCACCAATCAGATTCGCCATTGCGCCGATAGCGGCTAAGCCTGCCGCCGCGGTGGTGGAAGACATCCAGCCCGACGCCAGCGCCCAGAATGGCCCTTTCATGGAGTAAGCACCAATCAGCACCAGCGACAGAATGACCACGCTTCCCGCCAGCGACTGCGTGAGGAAAGCTGACAGCAGACCGCCCGCGATCAGGAAAAGCGTTAACGCAGTATGCCAGCGGCGTTCACCCGTGCGGTCAGAGCTGCGTCCCCAGATAATCATCAGCACCGACGCCAGGCCATAAGGAATGGCGTTAACCAGACCGGTGGTGAAATTGTCCAGCCCAAACGACTTGAGCAACTGTGGCGACCAGACGCTCAATGTGGAACCGGCAGCCGAAGCGCCCGCATAAATCAGTGCCATTACCCAGATGTGTTTGTGGCGCAGAAGCTGCCACAACGAAATATGACCAATCACTTTGCGTTTTGCATTTTCTGCCGCAAGCGTGGTGCTGAGCCAGTTACGCTGCTCTTCGGTTAACCAGGTCGCGTTTTCAGGGCGATTGCTTAACAGGAAAAAGGCGGCGACACCTAAAAGCACGGCGGGAACGCCTTCTAAAATAAACAGCCAGTGCCAGCCGCGTAATCCGAACCATCCATCCAGTGACAATATTGCGCCCGAGATCGGTGAACCAATAAAGTTTGCCGCCGGGATCGCAACCATAAAGGTGGCAATGACGCGGGCGCGATATTTACCCGGAATCCAGTAGGTTAAATAAAGGATAACGCCGGGAAAGAACCCTGCTTCGGCAGCCCCCAGCAGAAAGCGCAGGAAATAGAGCATTTCGGCACTTGAAACAAACGCGGTGCAGACGGACACGATGCCCCACGTCACCATGATGCGTGATATCCAAATCTTTGCGCCAATCTTTTGCATCGCTAAGTTGCTGGGCACTTCGAACAGGAAATACCCGACAAAAAACAGGCTACTTGCCAGACCAAAGACCGCCTTGGACAAGCCAAGATCCTCGTTCATTTGCAATGCTGCCATCCCGATGTTGCCCCGATCGATAATCGCGATCAGATAACAGACGATCAGGAACGGCAGAATCCGTCGTATAACGCGCTTTACGGTCTGCTGTTCTATCTCGGAGGTTAAAGCGCCATTCGGCATCTTTTCAGACATGGTGTTCCTCGCAGAATTATCATGGTTTTACGCCGGGACACAATCATTGTTTTACCCTGTAAAACTACGGTGTACAAAGTACAATCATTATCTGGGTAAACCTTTCCCTGTGCAGGCAAATGTTATGAGGTTGTGTGATTTGTCACAAAAAGGTAGCTGCACGAGTTGTGATATGTGACGCTGCAGGAGTTTTCAGGCGGTGATCTTGTAGCTACTTGGGGATAAGCCGCAGAGAAAAAGCAGGCAGATCCCTCCCGCAAATGGGGTTTGGTTCCGTGCGGAATAATACGACAGAGAGAATGGCCTACTGGTTAACGCTCGCCACCAGCGGCGCGAAGGATGGCAGGCAAGTTGAGGCGACACGAAGGATGAGCCTCAACCAGCCTGAAGGTCGTTATGCTTTCAGCGAGGCACCTTTAGAGGCAATCACGTTCTGATACCAATAAAAGCTCTTTTTACGACTGCGTGCCAATGTCCCGGCCCCGGAATCATCGCGATCAACATAGATAAAACCATAACGTTTAGACAGTTCTGCCTTAGACGCGCTCACCAAATCGATCGGCCCCCAACTGGTATAACCCATCACATTCACGCCATCTTCAATCGCCTCACGGACCTGCAGCAGATGGTCATTGAGGTAATTGATGCGGTAATCATCCTGAACCATACCGTTCGCATCCGGCGTATCTTTGGCACCCAGACCATTTTCCACAATAAACAGCGGTTTCTGGTAGCGATCCCATAAGGTATTCAACAAGGTGCGCAAGCCGACCGGATCGATTTGCCAGCCCCACTCTGAACTCTTCAGATGAGGATTGGGCACCATGCTCAGAATATTGCCCCGCGCCTGTTTGTTCAGTTCTTCATCGGTGGTCACGCAACCGGTCATGTAGTAACTGAAGGAGATGAAATCCACGGTCGACATCAGCGCATCGCGGTCTGCGTCGGTGATATCCAGCTCAATCGCGTTTTCACGAAAATAGCGCAACATGTAGCCGGGATACGCGCCCCGGCACTGCACGTCTCCAAAGAACTGCCAGGTGCGGTTTTCCTGCAGCGCCTTGAGAACATCTTCGGGCTTGCTGGAGAGCGGATACACCAGCCCACCCAGCAGCATATTGCCAATTTTGCCGTCTGTGATGACCTCGTGGCAGGCTTTAACGGCTAACGCGCTTGCCACTAACTGATGGTGAATGGCCTGATAAACCTGCGCTTTGCTGCTGGTTTCCGGCAGTCCCACGCCTGTCATCGGCGCATGCAGCGACATATTGATTTCGTTGAACGTCAGCCATAGCTTCACCTTGTGTTGATAGCGGGTAAAAACGGTGCGGGCATAACGTTCGAAAAAGCCGATGACCTGACGATTGCCCCAGCCGCCGTATTGTTTAACCAGCCCCCACGGCATCTCGTAATGAGACAGCGTCACCAGAGGCGTAATGTTGTGTGCTGCCAGTTCATCAAACAACTTATCGTAAAAAGCCAGGCCCGCCTCGTTAGGTTGCGCCTCGTCGCCATGGGGAAAAATGCGCGTCCAGGCGATGGAAACGCGTAAACAGCTAAACCCCATTTCGGCAAACAGCGCGATGTCCTGGGGATAGCGGTGATAAAAATCGATTGCGATATCTTTGATGCCGCTGTCCCCCGCCACGCGTTCGACAACCGGGCCAAAAACCCCTTGTGGTTGTACATCAGAGGTGGACAAGCCTTTACCATCCTTGAGATACGCGCCTTCTACCTGGTTAGCGGCAAGCGCGCCGCCCCACAAAAATGTCTCTGGAAATGTTTTCATCTTACTCTCCTGTTAGTGGTCACTGACGCGCAGCAACGGCATTCCCGCCTCCACAGCGGAAGAGGACAAAACGGTCACCGTGTCGAAGCTGTCGCTGTTACTGATAATGATGGGCGTTGCCAGATCAAATCCGGCAGCAAGCATGGCCTGACGATCAAACGTCAGCAGAATGTCCCCAGGTTGCACCTTGTCGCCGACGTTTACGTGGGCGGTGAAAGGTTTCCCTTCGAGTTTGACGGTGTCGATGCCGACATGAATAAGCACTTCAATACCGCTATCGCTCAGCAGGCCAATGGCGTGTTTCGTCTGGAAAAGCGAGGCGACTTCGCCCGCAAAGGGCGCAATAACCTGATTATCGGCTGGAATAATGGCGACGCCTTTACCCATCACGCCGCTGGCGAACGTGGCATCAGGCACCTGATCGAGAGCTAACACCGTCCCCGTCATCGGTGCCAGCACCTCGTTCTTCTCGACAGAAAACGCGGTCGGAAGATCGGGCGTCAGCGTTTTGGGCATGCCAGCCACAACGGTCAGCACACCGCTCAGAACGAATGCCACCAGCGCACCGACGATGCCGCCCCACAGCGTCATATCGACGCCACCAGGCGGGATCATCTGCGCGATGGTAAAAATATTGGCAAAGCCAAATGAATAAACGTGCGCATGACTGAATCCCACGATGGCTCCGCCAATCGCGCCAGCAATACAGCCGAAGATAAACGGACGCCGCAAGGGCAGATTCACGCCATACACCGCAGGCTCGGTAATGCCGAAGATGCCGGCCATGATCGACGATCCCGCCAGCATTTTCTGACGAGCGTCTCGGGTGCGTAAAAAAATCCCCAGCGTGGCGCCCACCTGGCCCATCACGGCGGGCAGTAACATCGGAAGCATTGAGTCATAACCGAGCACCGCCAGATTGTTGATCATTAACGGAACCAGGCCCCAGTGCAGACCAAAAATCACGCAAACCTGCCATAGCGCGCCCATTGCCGCGCCAGCCAGCCACGGTGCCAGTTCGTAGATCCATTGATAGCCATTCGCGAGCAACTGGCTGAGCCACGTCGCCACAGGGCCAATAACCAGAAAGGTCAGCGGCACGGTCACCACAATACAGATCAGCGGCGCGAAGAAGTTTTTCATCGATGAGGGTAACAGCCTGTTGCCCTGCTTTTCCAGCCAGCAGCTGACCCATGCGGCAAGAATAATGGGAATCACAGAGGAGCTATAGTTGAACCAGGTAATCGGGATGCCAAGAAATGATTCGCTTATCGCCCCGGCTTGCTGACTGGCGTGAAAAGCCTCAAGCATCATCGGATGCGTCAGCGCGCCACCAATGACCAGGGTAATAAAAGGATTACCGCCAAACTTCTTACCGGCCGTATAACCCAGCACTAACGGGAAAAAGAAGAACAACGCATCGCTGGCGGCAAACCAGATTTTGTAGGTGCCGCTGTCGGTGGTCAGCCATCCGCACACCACCGCAAGAGCCAGCAGCCCTTTCAAAATACCGGAGGCGGCAAGAATGCCGATAAACGGCGTGAAAATAGCGGAGATCACATCAATCAGGCGGCCAAAAAAATGCCCCTTTTCAGCCTTATCATCGCTGTGGTCGTGCGTCTCGTCAGTGAGTCCCGCTTCATCACATACCGCCAGCCAGACCTCGTGAACGTGGTTGCCGATCACCACCTGAAACTGTCCACCGCTCTCTACCACCATGATGATATCGGGATGCTGCCTGAGTCCTTCAACATCCGCCTGATGATGGTCTTTGAGCCGGAAGCGAAGACGCGTGGCGCAATGCACCAGACTGATGATGTTCTCTTTGCCGCCGACGTGGCTGAGAATATCCCTGGCCAACGGTTGATATTTCATGTTGATGTCCTCAGAGCGATGCCGCTGGCATCT
This sequence comes from Pantoea sp. Fr+CA_20, assembly GCF_024520835.1. Lineage (NCBI taxonomy): Bacteria > Pseudomonadati > Pseudomonadota > Gammaproteobacteria > Enterobacterales > Erwiniaceae > Pantoea > Pantoea sp. Fr+CA_20. The sequence goes on along the minus strand of NZ_JALNPN010000017.1, from coordinate 59,842 downwards.
GTTAAAAATAAAAAAACCTGAGAACGGCCCCCTTGTGTGTCATGGGCCGCGCTCAGGTTTTGCCTGCGCAATGCAGTTACAATCCTGTGTTAATAAGGCTTAATGCGCCTCTTTTCTTACCCGTTCGATATGAATGGCAAGAAACATAATCTCTTCCGTTGTCAGTTCGCGCTGATAGCTTTGCTGTAGATACTGTGAAACTTTCTCCGCGCATTTCCAGGCTTTCGCATAGTTGTCTTTGACTGCCGAATGCAGTGAAACATCATCATCCGGCACCACGGTGCGCGTTAACATGCGTTGAGCAAAAAATTTCAGGTGCGTCACAAAACGCTGATAACTCAGCGACTCTTCCTGGTAATCCAGCTTCAGTTGATATTTCACCAGTTGCAGGATTTCCTGCATAACATGCGTCACGTGCATCACTTCTGGCATTTCACTGTTGAGCTGCGCGGTAACCAGATGCAGCGCGATAAAACCGGCTTCGTCCTCGTCCAGCTCGGTATGAAGACGGCTGGCGATGATTTGCCTGGCCTCCTGCCCTAACGCAAACTCCCTGGGATAAAGCCGTTTGATGTCCCACAGCAGAACGTTCTTAATCGCCAGCCCTTTCTTCTGTCGCTCAATCGCAAAGTAGCAGTGATCGGTCAGAGTGATGTACAAACTGTCCTGCAATTTCCCCAGCTGTTGTGTTGCCCGTTCGATAATGCGATCGCAGGTCGTCATCACCTCCAGCGGAATCTGGTTGAGTAACTCCCCGAGGCGATGAACCAGCTCATCGTTCTGCAGCGCAAACACCTTTTCTACACGCTGCTTGTCCAGCGCTTCACCCACACGTTTCTGAAACGCCAGCCCCCGGCCCATAACAACCTGCTCACGCCCGTGCTCATCCAGAACAACCACCACATTGTTATTAAGTATTTTGGCGATTTTCATCAGAACCCCAGAAACAAAAAAACCCGACTTCCGGCACAGGCCAGGAAATCAGGTTTTGCCTGCCGCAGCAGTAACAATCCAAAAAAGGCATCTTATCAGTTTCATTTTGCGCCTCAATACACCGCCACTAAAAACGTGATGTCGCGCGAAGGTCTCTTCATGTTTTCATTGCACGCGAGCGCAGACAGGCGAAAATACACCCAGGATAAGGCGCGAATCGATGACCTGACCGACACCGACAGCGTTTTGTGTTGAGAGCGCCTTCAGTGCATGCGTCGAACGTGCCTGGTCAACGCATTCACGGTTATCCGGCAATCACCCGACAGCTGGATTATCCTCCATGCGCCGCCATTTGCTTTCAGGTGACAGCACTCCGTTCAGAGGCGCAGGTGTTCACTGATAACAGGTTTCGCGATATTCAAAACAGTGTTAAGCATCAGGTATTCCGGGATTCACGCTATTACTATCGCGAGGAAAAACAATTCGCACCCTAATAATTAAAAATGCCTGATAAATAATAATGAGAAATATAGTAAAGGGTAACAAAGCCCTGCAACAAACGAATCGGCATTGCATAAAATCCCTGTGGCTGATAAGAAATGAAAAAAACGGAGGGATGATTCAACAATGAAATATAACGCTTTGATAGCGGCCCTGTTTATTACGATCAGTGCACCCTCTTTGGCTGCTATCAACAGAGTCGTTGACGGCAAACGCCCGCCAAATACGGTTAAATCCGTAAAGGTGTTTTTTACCGGCGCGGTCACGCTTAATAAGGTGATGTCACTTTCATCCGTGCTCGATGAGATCGGTCAGAATTATAAATCAGCCACGCAGGTGCTGCTCTATATCAGCAGCCCCGGTGGTGACATTGATGCCGGGAAAATTGGTTATCAGGTCGTTAAAAACTCCCCCATTCCCGTTACGACCGTGAACGCCTCCTCCGTTGAGTCCTCGGCGACGATGATCTACTGCGGCGCACAAAAGAGGCAGGTTATGGGTGACAGCATTTTCTTACTGCATGCGCCAACCGTTGGAAACCCGCCGCGTAGCAATGTCAGTGAAAATATGCTGGACGAGAAAAGCGAATTTACCAGCAGATACCGGAACGTGATAAAAACGATTTATCAGTCCTGCACCCACCTCACTGACGAGCAGATTGAAAAGATCACCTACAGTGAAGATAACCATAAGCTGCTGGACAACAAGCAGGCATTAGCCACGGGCATCGCCACAGGCGAAATGACCGATTTTCAGCCTGCTGATGCCGCGTATTATATTCATGATAATGACTAAAGGATGATGACGAGGGGCAGAGCCTGCAAGTCAGACAAGGTTCGAGCCGTTGGATGACAACACCGCGCATTTCCCCTTGCTGTGCAGAGGGTTTTGTTGAAAAGGGTGCACAGCATATGCACCCTTTTTTGACCGACGACATGCAGGTTTTCGCCTCTTATGACAAGGCTTACCTGCCCACTTTATCTACCTGTCACCACTCAACACAGATTTTGCCCAGATGCGAGCCGCTCTGCTGCCAGGCGAAAGCCTCAGCAATATCGTCATATTTAAACGTCCGGTCAATAACCGGTTTCTGGTTCATGCTTTCCAGCGCCTTCACGTAGTCAATCTGGTCCTGACGACTGGCAACGATCACGCCTTTAATGGTGACCTGCTTCGCCAGAACAGACAGAATGGACAGCGTTGCTTCATCGCCGGAAATGATACCGATTTGGGTGATGTGCCCACCGATTTTGACCGCTTTCAGTGACTCGCCCAGCGTCGCCGGGCCGCCCACCTCAACAACATGATCCACGCCCACGCCGTTGGTCAGTGCGAGGACGCTATCGCCCCAGTTCGGGGTGGTGCGGTAGTTGATGGTTTCATCGGCACCTAACGCTTTAACGTACTTAAGCTTTTCATCTGATGAGGAGGTGGCGATCACCCTGGCACCCATCGCTTTGGCGATCTGCAGGGCGGCAATGGACACGCCGCCCGTTCCCTGCACCAGCACGGTATCGTTGGCCTGCAGTTTGCCTTCGGTGATCAGGGCGCGCCAGGCTGTCAGGCCAGATGTGGTGATCGTGGCTGACTCGGTGTGCGTCCAGCCTTTCGGGGCATGGGTAAAGGCATTCTCAGAACGCACCACGAATTCGCTGGCCATGCCATCAATGCCGTCTCCTGGCGTGTGGGCGAAGCCACCGACGTCTGCCGTGGGTTTGCCGGACAGCCAGACAGGAAAGAACGTCGAAACCACGCTATCGCCCACGCGGAAATCGTTAACGCCTTCGCCAACGGCGTCAACAACGCCTGCACCATCAGACAGCAGGATGCGGCCATCTTCGGTTGGAAACTGCCCCGTCGCGACAATCAGATCGTGAAAATTCAGGGAGCCGGCTTTGATAGCGACCCGAATCTCACCTTTGCCCGGTTGGCCCGGATCGGCGATGTCCGACACATGGATATTGTTGAGTCCGCCAGGTGCTTTAAGGGTAAGTGCTTTCATGCTTTTCTCCGTTAAAAGAGGGATGTCTTAATCAGCAGTTGCTAAACATAGACCATATGTGCATTTTATTAAATACGGTCATTTAGGTGATATAGGTACATTTTGGATACTGTAAAAACCCCCAGATATGAAAATTACGATGCGGTGGCCTGCCCGGTTGAAGCCACGCTGGAACTGATTGGCGGCAAGGGTAAAGGGATGATTCTTTACCACCTGCAAAACGAAACGCTGCGGTTTAATGCGCTAAGAAGACGGCTGGGGGATATCACGCCGCGGGTACTCACGCGGCAACTTCGGGAACTGGAAAACGTCGGGTTAATTCATCGCGAAGTGTATGCTGAAGTTCCGCCGAAGGTGGAGTACAGCATGACCGAAGAAGGCGCTTCGCTTGCGCCCTTGCTTGGGCTGTTAAAGCAGTGGGGAGAGCAACACGCGCTGGCCTTATTAGGCAAAAAAAACCCCGCCGTTGTGCCGGAAACGTCCGAGGCGGAAGCACAATGAATGGCCGTGCGCGCTGACGCCGAAACCTGTTATGACTGACGCTGGACAGGTTCCTCCGCAGGATATCATGGGGAGGAACCCGAAACGCCGGTGGTGAGGTTCAGTCGTTCAGTGCGTTTCCATCTGCCACATCACAATGTGGCCCGCAGCAACCGATGACCGGTTTTCTGTGCTGCCTCGCCATCGCTTATTTCGCAAGCACAGAGGCAACCGACTCACAGTTCACCGGCATCCTGTGCTCTGTCACGGAGACAACACAAAATCCGGCCGCATCTTTGCTGTAATGTGCCGCCACACTGAAACGATTGTGGCGTTTAATCTCCTCAACCGGCGGGATTGAGCCAGGCACACCACCCACTGCGGTTTGCGAGCCTACCGTCCAGGGCTGGGTAAACAGATTGTCGTTAACGCTAACCGGCCCGTCGGTCGGTACACCTCGAATATAAACACTGCCTCGGTTTGACGTCCCGCTGCGCCCATAATCAAACAGATTATTGTTTATGATGATGTTTTTCCCGCCGTGGCCCTGTGCGCCCTTGTGCATATCAAACTGATGGTAAGCGCCCCGTGCTCCGCCATTGAGCACAAGGTTGTTATAAGCGTGATAGCCCTCACCGTCATCGCCTTTTCCGGCAATAGCATGACGATTAGCGTTAAAGGTATTGCAGTAGATATCGGCCTGGGCATGGCCATTTTGTACCACCACACCGTAGCCCAGTTGGGTACGGATATTATCGTGGATAACGTTGTGATGAATTTTATTGTCGACGGACGTTTTTACGCTAATCCCGGCCCACGGCCAGTGATAAATCTCATTGTTGTCGATATCAATATGATCGGTGCCGGGTAAAAACTGGATACCAATCGTTTTATTCGGCGTGTCCGGTTGTCCAGAGGGGCCTTCAATACGCAGCCCGGTTATCCTTGCTTTAGCCTCAACAACATACACAGGATATTGATTAAGTCCGTCATTGAGCCATGGCGTTTGTAATAAAGCGCCCCGACTGTCTTTTTCACCACGATTGCTAAAAAGCGTCTGCCCGGCTTTGATGCGCAAAGCCTGTGACTGATTCGGCACCGTGATGGTGACATCACCCGGAACATAGATGAAGGGATGATTGCTGTCGACAGCCTGTTTCAACGCATCGAAAGTGCGGACAGTGACATAGTGGGCGACGTTATCCGGCGTAAGACGATCCTGATACTGCGCTCCACCACCAATGACATCGCAACTGCTCACCGCGCTAATGGCAGAGCCGGATATCAGTAACAGGCCCGCTATGGCTATTTTCATTTTGGTCATCTCCTGTCGACGCCCGACCGCCGATACAGGCCAGGCTGTCACGTACGCCGTTTTGCAGGGCAGCGATCGCCCTGCCATGTTTTATCCAATGGTACTGTCTACGACCGCCCGCGCTTGTGCAAACAGTTGCTCATAATGCGAGTGGCTGTCCTCAATCGTCTCCTCCACCCCCAGGGTGTTATAGAGGAAATGAACCTCCACGTCACCAATCGCCAGATAGCCCGTAACGCCCATCATGTAATCCGTGATGTTTTTCTCCCAGCCGTATTTAATAAAGGTTTGCTGAGAACCGCCGACCAGTGCCAGCCAGCGTACTTTTTTATCTTTTAACGCGCTGTTTTCACCGTAGGCCAGACCATAGTTCCACACGCGTTCCAGATAGCCTTTTAACATGGCGGGATAGCTGTACCACCATAACGGGAAGACAAAAATAATGGCATCCCGATCGTTAAGCTCGTTGAACAGGCGATGGACTTGTGGCGAGTAGCATTTAGCGGGATTTTCCCACTCTGGTTCGTCCTCTTCCCGCATCGCCGGATCAAAGCCACTGCGGTAGAGATCCAGCGTTTTAACATGCGCGCCCCGTTGTTCCGCCCGATGGCGCAGGCTCGCCACCATCTGTGCGGTGAGTGAATCGGCACGGGGATGTGACCAAACGATATACAGGTTTGCTGGTTTCATCTTTCACCTCATCTTGTGTTGAGGCACTCACATTACGCTCGCCACATTACTGTGTGAAACCTATGATTTGAGATGGGTTAATGAGAGATTTTCACTAATGAAACTGAACGTTTATGACTTCGCGACCTTTATCGCGGTCGCCCGCCACAAAAGCTTCCGCGCGGCCGGTGACGAGCTGGGCCTGTCGCCCTCGGCGGTTAGCCATGCCATAAAGCAACTGGAGCAGCGGCTGAAAATTCGGTTGTTCAACCGTACGACGCGAAGCGTTGCACTCACGGAAGCGGGTGCAAATCTGTTTGAACGTTTGCGCCCGGCCGTTGATGAAATCAATGTGATACTCGATGAGGCTAACTGTTTTCGTCAGACGCCAATGGGTTCACTGAAAATTAATTCCTCGCGTCTGGCCTCGCGCATGGTGTTAATCCCGCTGGTGGCCGCATTCAGTCGGCTTTACCCGGATATCCGCGTGGAAATCACCACAGAAGACCGGCTGGTGGATATCGTTAAAGAGGGTTTTGACGCAGGCATTCGTCTCAGCAGCAGGGTTGAAAAAGACATGATCGCCCTTCCTGTCGGCCCCAAAATTAAGTTGGTTGTGGTGGCCACGCCGGACTATTTCGCCCGCCATGCGCCCCCGGCGCACCCACGTGACATCGTTAATCATCAGTGCGTGATGTTTCGTCACGGCAGCGGTCGCATTTATCAATGGGAATTCGGCGGCCCGGAAGGCAGGCTTGAGATACTTCCGGGCGGTAATATCGTACTGGATGATATGGACTCTCAGCTTGATGCCGTGCTGTGCGGCGCAGGAATGGGCTATCTTTATCACGAACAGGTTAAACCTTACCTGGCGGACGGTCGTCTGATTCCGGTGCTGGAGGCGTGGTTACCCGAACAGCCCAGCCTGCAGTTTTACTATCCCAGCCGCCATTATATGTCCTCGGCGTTAAGGGCATTTGTTGACTACATCAAAGCCGCTTCGTCAGCCGCGTTCAGCCGTTAAGCTCGTACTCTTTTAACTTACGCCACAGGGTTGTCGGGCTGATGCCAAGCATGGTTGAGGCGAGCGATCTGCAGCAGTGCGTCTTTGTCGATCACATCGCGATCGGACATTTTTGAAAGACGAACGATAATGCCGTCACAGCCAGAGATATCTCGAATGATATCTTCCTCTCCCATCCCTGAACCCGTAATCAGTTCATAGCCTCGACTTTCTAAACAGGCGCGCCCTTCCGCCATACTTCCTGAGAGGGCAAAATCTTATACGTCGTTTAATGATCTCCTGTGTTGAACTCAGCATTTCTTTTGCACCTCAGCAAAAATATAAGGGGAAACAACAGAGCGCAATTCGCTAATATATTTTTTACTGGCAACTAATGATGCGTTTATGTCCATTGCCAAATTTTTTAATATTTATTTTAAAAAATCAATATTGAATACCGACTTCAATCTTCGTTCATTTCAACATAAAACCCACCATTCAATAATACCAACCTAACAACCCAACCTACCATTAAGTCATTCACTTACATATGGAGCGGGAAATTAACCCGCCCATTCATCATTTAAAACAATTAAAAAACACCGCAAAGTAAAAATAACCACCCAACCAAAATAAAATCATAAAAAACCATATTAAAAAAACAACAAAGACATTAAAAAAACAAACCAACCAAGAGAAGTAATTAAAAAACACAATGATAACATACAGTTCCACTCACATAGATCCAGATCATATAAAGATAAATAAGTCGCACGCACAGGAAACTTATTATTGAATTCGTACCGCATTGTCATTTAAAAGTAGTGAGCCATTTAAGCGCGCCTCATTCATCAATGGCTCAGGTAAATACAAAAGATAAATAAAAGGACTTCTCACATGAAACTTAAATTAGTTGCAGTGGCAGTAACTACATTGTTAGCAGCAGGTACAACAAATGCTGCTGAAGTTTATAACAAAGATGGAAACAAACTTGATCTGTACGGCAAAGTACAGGGCTTACATTATTTCTCAGATGACAAAGGTGAAGATGGTGATCAGTCCTATGCTCGTCTGGGCATTAAAGGCGAGACGCAGATTACCGATCAACTGACTGGCTTTGGTCAGTGGGAATACAATATGCAGGCTAATAAAACGGAAAGTGACAACGATCAGTCATGGACCCGCCTGGGCTTTGCAGGTCTGAAATACGGTGACTATGGCTCGTTTAACTATGGCCGTAATTACGGTGTGGTTTACGATGTGACCTCATGGACCGATGTGTTACCTGAGTTTGGCGGCGACACTTACGGTTCTGATAACTTTATGCAGCAGCGTGCCAACGGCCTGGCGACCTACCGTAACACCGACTTCTTCGGTCAGGTTGACGGCCTGAACTTTGCCTTGCAGTATCAGGGCAGAAACGGGGGCAATAACGGAGAAGGCGCCACCAATAACGGGCGTGCCGCTGCGAAGCAAAATGGTGATGGCTACGGTGCGGCTGTAACCTATACCTTCTGGGACGGTATCAGCGCAGGTCTGGCCTATTCTCACTCCAAACGTACTCTGGACCAAAATGGTCTGGCACTGGGTGAAGGTGATAATGCCGAAACCTATACCGGCGGTTTGAAATATGATGCCAATAATATTTACCTGGCAGCGCAGTTCACTCAGACCTATAACGCCACCCGCATCGGTAATGGTGCCATCGGTTTCGCTAACAAAGCGCAAAATTTCGAAATGGTCGCGCAGTACCAGTTCGACTTTGGCCTGCGTCCAAGCCTTGCTTACCTGCAGTCCAAAGGCAAGGATATTGAAGGCAATTTTGGCGACCAGGATCTGGTGAAATACGTGGGCGTGGGCGCGGCCTATTACTTCAACAAAAACATGTCAGCGATTGTCGATTATAAAATCAACCTGCTGGATGACAATGACTTCACCAAAGCAGCCGGTATCTCAACGGATGATATCGTTGCTGTAGGTCTGGTTTATCAGTTCTGATAAGACCTTACTCGTACAAAGCCAGCTCCTGTGAGCTGGCTTTTCTGTCATAAACGCACGCCGCCAATCGTGGTAATCCACATCATCACAGCCCACCGGACAGGCCGCGCCGTATAGCATGATGCTCTTGAACGGTTTTTTATACTTTTATGGCAGGCCTGGCTGCGAGGCAGACGGAAAGGACGCGACAGCATACCGGGTTCAGGCTTGCCATCACGTCCGTTTTTCAAGGACTGTTAAGACCTTTTACGCGCCAACTTCTCTGTGACTTTCATAACGGAAAAGTAGAACAGCGGTACAAAGAATATTGCCAGCAGCGTGCCGCTGATCATGCCGCCAAACACGCCGCTGCCAATCGCCTGCTGCGTTCTGGCACTGGCCCCGCTAGCCAGCATCAATGGCATCACGCCTAACGTGAAGGCAAGTGATGTCATCAGGATAGGTCGTAAACGCATACGCGAAGCTTCCAGCGTTGCCTCAACCAGCCCTTTTCCCCCTTCGTGCATCTGTTTAGCAAATTCGACAATCAGAATGGCATTTTTTGCGGATAGTCCAATGATGGTGATCATGCCGACTTTGAAGAAAACATCATTCTGCATATTCATCAGGCTGACGGCAATGACCGCGCCCAGCAGCCCAAGTGGCACAACCAGCATAACGGAGACCGGGACTGACCAGCTTTCATAAAGGGCTGCCAGCACCAGGAACACCACCAGCATGGACAACACCATCAGCATCGGCGCTTCGGAAGCCGATTGCTGCTCCTGCAACGAGCCGCCGGTCCACTCAATCGCGAATCCTTCGGGCAGCTGTTTAGCCAGGCGACTCATCTCGTTAAGCGCATCGCCGCTTGAATATCCCTGTGCGGGATTGCCGTTTATCTTTATGGACTGATAGCCCTGATAGCGGACTAACTGCAATGGTGCTGTTTCCCAGTCGGCATGAACGAATTCAGAGAGCTGAACCATCCCGTCCGTCGCATTACGAACATACAATCCGAGTATATCGTCGAGCTGCATACGATATTTCGCGTCGGCCTGAATGATGACCTGCTGCATACGATCGCTGTTTGGGAAATCATTAACGTAAAGCGACCCCATCGCACCGGACAGCGTCTGGCTGATTTCGTCAAAAGAAACCCCCATGGCAAAGGCCTTTTGCCGATCGATATTAAGCCTGATCATCTGCCCATCGGGTAAACCGTCAACGTACACATCCCGCACCACATGGCTTTTCGCCGCCAGGGCCAGTAGCTGCTCTTCCGCCTCTTTCAGCGCTGCATAGCCTTTACCAGCGTGATCCTGCAGGCGAAGGGTAAAACCCGATGAATTACCCAGTCCGTCAATGGCCGGCGGGATCAGGTTGAAGGTATCCGCGTCGGGATTAGCCGACATCACTTTCTGAGCACGTTCGGCTTCGGAAAAGGCAGTGGCCCCCTGCCGTTCGCCCCAGTCTTTTAACGTCGTGAAGGCCATGGCGGAGTTGGGGCCGGACCCCGCAAAGCTGAACCCCATAATCGCGATGCTTGACTGGATAGCGGGGCTTGAAAGCACCTGCTGTTCGAACGCTTTAACCACTTTTAGCGTGCGCTCACTCGTAGCGTCTGACGGTAGCTGAATAGAGGTCATAAAGAATCCCTGGTCCTCTTCCGGCAGAAACGAAGAAGGCAGGTTTTTCATCGCAAGGACAAGCAGCAGACACAGGGCCAGATAAACCCCCAGTGCGCCACCCACCCGTTTTAATAAGCGGCTTACGCCGCGACCATAAAGGTGAGTCATGGCGGCAAACTTATTGTTAAACCAGCCAAAAAAGCCTTTTTTCTGATGGGCATGCTTATCAGTGGATTTTAACAGCGTGGCGCACAGCGCAGGCGTCAGGCTGAGCGCCAGGAAGGCAGAGATTAAGATGGAAACCGCCATGGAGAGCGTAAACTGCCGGTAAATCGCCCCGACAGAGCCGCTGGCCATCGCCATGGGAATGAAGACGGCACTCAGCACAAGGGTGATACCGATTACCGCACCGGTTATCTCTTTCATCGCCTTTTGCGTCGCTTCTTTTGGACCGAGCCCCTCTTCCGCCATGATTCGCTCGACGTTTTCAACCACCACTATCGCATCGTCAACGATAATCCCTATCGCCAGAACCATACCGAACATGGTTAACACGTTGACCGAGAAACCGGCCAGCAGCATAACGGTAAAGGTGCCCAGCAGGGCGATGGGCGCAACGATGGCAGGGATAAAGGTATAGCGAACGTTCTGCAGGAACAGGTACATCACCAGGAAGACCAGAATCATGGCTTCTATAAAGGTATGAATCACCTTCTCGATAGAGATCTTCACAAACGGCGTGGTATCAAAAGGAATGCTGTAAGCCATGCCCTCTGGCATGGCCTGCCTCAGCTCGTTCAGGCGGAGTTTGATCCGCTCTGCGGTTTTTACCGCATTTGCGCCGGACGAAAGCTGGATAGCCGCGGCGGTCGAAACATGTCCGTTTTCACGGCTGGCAAAACTGTACGTTTGTGAGCCGAGTTCCACTCGCGCCACATCGCTCAGCACCACGCGTGAGCCATCCGGATTTGCGCGCAGGGTGATATTCGCGAACTCCTGCGGTGAACCAAGCTGTCCTTTAACCAGTAATGGATAGCTAACCTGCTGACCGGCAACCGCTGGCGAGTCGCCGGTACGTCCGGGCGCAATCTGGGTATTTTCGGTAGTAATGGCCCGACTGACATCGCTGATGGTCAGGCGATACTGGCTAAGCCTTACCGGGTCCACCCAGATTCGCATCGCTTTCTCTGCACCAAACAGCTGAACGCGGCCGACGCCCTCAACCCGGCGAAGCTCTTCTGAAAGATTACGCGAAAAATAATCGCTGAGATCGGCCTCGGTGAGCTTGCCGTCCTTCGACGTCAGTCCGACGATCATCAAAAAGTTAGCGCCTGAGGCTTCAACGCTCAGTCCATTCTGCCGCACGACCTGCGGCAGCCGCGACTCAATCACTTTGATGCGGTTTTGCACGTCCACCTGGGCCAGTTCCGGATCGGTGCCTGGCGCAAAGGTCACCGTTATCGTCGCCATGCCACTGGTATCGCTGGACGATTCGTAATACAGCACATGCTTAACCGATGAAAGCTCGCGCTCAATCAGCGCCACCACACTGTTATTCATGCTTTCCGGCGTCGAGCCTGGATAAGAAGCGTTAATGCTGATGGTTGGCGGTGCGACCGAGGGGTAAAGTGCGACAGGCAATTTTGGAATGGAGAGCAGACCAAACAAGATAATAAAGACGGCAATTACCCAGGCAAAGATGGGTCGATTAATAAAAAACTGAGGCATGATTTACCCTGACTGAACAAAAGAAAGATGCTGACCAAAGCCCTCATCTGTTGTGCTGTTATTCACGCGCCCTCGCGTGATTTCTGATGTAAAACGTTGTCTGTCAAACCAACATCATCGTGACTGGCTTGCCTGCTGTATGCGTTCACGGCTCCCTGAGTCGGCGCAGAGCAGCCTTATATAAAAGCCGGGTTGCGCGGCCTCCCCGGCAGGCCAGTGCATGGGTAGCCACCGCCTCCCAGAGCGTTTTCTGGGCTGTACGCCCGGCAGAACGACTGAGGGTTTTCACAGGACGGAACGGCGTCGCTATGACGCTTTTCCCCTGAACGGTCATATAAGGATGTTGTGATAAAACTGTTGCGGGATTTAAACCGGTGGCGAACAGTAACAAAAATAAAACACAAAAGTTTAATTTTATTAAATTCCGGGGCGTCATCACACATACTCTCTAATAATGCGCATTATTCCGGAGTGTAATCCGTTAACAATGACCTATTATGTAAAATTTATGGAGAGAGTATGGATGCGTAAAAGTTAAAGAAATTTATTCATAAAGTAATATATTAGATAGACAACCTAAAAGCGCAGGACGTAATATACGCCAAAATTTATTCATTAAACAGATTAATACAGCACAGGACAAAAATAACCCTCCTGTCTATTTCACCGGGAAAAATCTGATATGAAAATAGCCGAATCCGAAAGGTTAATCATCAGAAAATTTATGGAACAGGATGCGGCGGGCCTGTTTGCGTATTTATCCGATCCTTACCCAGCCTGTTTTTTGGATGAGAAGCTGGAGGATTTTGCCGCCGCCGTGCAGGAAGCAAAAAACAGAAGCCGCGACGCGACGCAGTTTGCCCTGTGCCTGAAACAGACGGATACCTTAATCGGCCATTTTTTTGCCTCTAACGACGACGAGCCTGACGCGAAGACAATGAGCGTGGGATGGTATCTTAATCCTGAATATCATGGTCATGGCTTTGCTCAGGAAGCCGCAACCTGCCTGTTTAATTACTTATTCAAGGTGAAAAATGTGAGGCGCATTTACGCCTACGTTGCGGATTATAACGACGGCTCGCAAAAGTTATGCCAGCGTCTGGGAATGCGGCTGGAGGGCTGTTTCAAAGAGCATGTGTCATTTACTGATGATGACGGCATAACCCTCTATGAAAACACGCTGATTTTCGCCATCTTGCAGAAAGAGTGGTGCGGACGCTGATAGCGTTCCCCGTCGCCGCATCACCGCGCGACCCGGTCACCTCGCGGTGTGCGAATGGCAGGCAGGTCGTTTTATTCTGCTGCCCGGCCCGGTGCTTTTGCTGGTCTGCCTGTACTGACAGGCGTAATGTTCCTGATGCAAGGGCGAGCTTAATGTCTGACTGTGCTGCCCTCATCATCCGCAACAGGTTTTATTCATCTTGAGGGCGTTATGAGTAACGATAATCTAATCCTGGTGGCAGAGGATGACTTTGAAATTTCTGATATCTTAATCAGTTACATCAAACGCGCCGGAATGAAAGCCGTACATGCGGCAGATGGCGAAAACGCCCTGGCCTTAATCAAAAGCTTACAGCCTGACCTGGTGCTGCTGGACATTCAACTGCCGTTAATCGATGGCTGGAACGTGCTTTCCTCCTTGCGTAAAGACAGCAACACGCCGGTGATTATGGTTACCGCGCTGGATCAGGATATCGATAAACTGATGGGGCTTCGTCTGGGTGCCGATGACTATATTGTTAAGCCCTTTAACCCGTCGGAAGTGGTCGCCCGCATCGAAGCCGTTCTGCGCAGAGCCAAAACGCAGGCCCCACCACAAACCCTGATAAGAACCCGCTTTATGACCATCTATCCCGATGAGTTCTCTGTTGAGATCCACAGCGATGGACAGACGTTTACGCCCGTTCTGACGACCACAGAATTTAAGCTGCTAACGCACATGGCAAAATATCCCCGTAAAGTCTTTAGCCGCGAAGAGTTGCTTAATGCCTGCCTGCCCGAAAGCGATACGCTCGACAGAACGGTAGACAGCCATATGAGCAAGTTACGTAAAAAATTTGAAAGCTGTGGTTTATCCGGCGTGCCAGAAAGTATTCGTGGAATAGGCTATCGACTGGGTGAACAGAAGTGAACAAAGACAAAGCGCTCAGTCGGCAAATCCTCCTGTTTATGCTGTCTCTGACATTTACTATCATTATCGTCGCTGTGGTGGGCTCCTACCTGTTCTACAGCTTTATCATCGATAATTTCCCCGGCGGTTTATCCGCCAGTAACAGTGAAAGCATGACGGTCTTTGACTGGGTCTGGATAGCGATCAGTTCTGTAATCAGCTTCCTGATTGCCTTACTTTTTGCTTTTAAGCTCTCCGCCAAAATACTGAATCCACTGAGTTCCGTTGCCACCAGTTTACGCCGCATTTCTCAGGGGGATTTAAGTGCCCGCGCCGCTAACAGTCAGAGCCGCCTTGGTGAGGTCAATATTCTGGTCAGAGACTTTAACGAAATGGCAGAAAAGTTGCAGACGCTGGATAACGAACGCAAGTCCTGGAATGCCGCCATTGCCCATGAGCTCAGAACGCCCGTCACGATTTTACGCGGCAGGCTACAGGGACTGGTAGAAGAGGTATTTGAGCCCGATCCGCAGCTGTTCAAAAGTCTTTTGCGGCAGACAGAGGGATTATCCCGGCTTATCGACGATTTACGCGTCGTGGGGGCGGCTGAAGGCGGTTCTTTTATGCTGGATGTTAAACCCGTCGCCTTTAACGACGTGCTGGAGAACGTTAGCGCCTCGTTTTGCCATCAGTTTAGCGAGCAGGGATTTAACCTGATCATTGAGCAAAATACTGCCGTTACGCAATGTGATCCGCTGCGGATTATTCAGTGCCTGACCATCTTATTTGATAACGCCCTTAATTACGCCACGCCGGGCGTCATCCGGGTGCGCAGCGGACACCGGGACAACACGTTTTTTATTGAGGTGGAAGATGCTGGCCCCGGGGTGCACGAGGATTTCCAGCGTCATATGTTTGAGCCATTTCAACGCGGCACGGCGGGACGGGCGATAAACCCAGCGGGATGTGGGCTGGGTTTATCGGTCGCGAAGGCGATTATGCAGGCCCACGGTGGCGACATCAGTTATCAGACCTCCTCTCAGGGCGGTTCACTGTTTTTACTGCGCTGGCCCGTAGCCCTTTAGCGTAGATCCACCGCTGGGCTGGAAGGAAAGCGGTGGGTTTTATGGTACGCCTGCTGTTGCCACATCGCGCCAAGCTTAGCATCCCATTCCAGAGGCAGGATTTTGAGCTTGCCGCGCTGGGGCGTTAAGGTTATTTCGCTGAAGTACAGGCTGTCGTCTTTGAGCATGATATCCACTCTGCAGTAGTCAATGTCTTTTGCCAGCGCCTGGGCAGCAGAGAGTGCGCGATAGAACAGCGCAGGTTCCGGTATCGAAGCAGGATGGTTGGGATACTCAATCTGGAATGGCTGCAGTTCCCATTTTCTGTTGTAGACATTCACATATTCCCTGCCCTGCTCATCGGTGAAGTCGGCTTCAATAAAACTCGCACAACCCGCAAAGCAGTGAATGCGCAACATTTCAGGCGTCGTGCCTCTGTCCCGCCCCTCGAACAGCTCAATATATTCTTCACAAAGAAGGGTTGGCACGATGTCTTTGTATTGCCATTCTCGTGTGCAGTAATACATATTTTTCTTCATGGCCAAATCCAGCGTTAATAACGCGGCTTGCGTATTGAACGTACCTTTATCTTTGCAAATTATCGTGCTGCCACTGTCGTGGTTACACTTAATAACGAAGCTATTTGGCAAGGTGTTAAAATCGATATCTCTGGTGTTTTTATAGGTATTAATTAACGGCGCGATCATCAGTTCATCGGTTCGACTGAGCACATATTCACGCACGGCGAGTTTATCTGCCAGCCGCGTATAAAGCGGGTTCCTGTCATAAATCAGTCGATAGCACATTTTTTCATTCAGCGTGACAGGATGAATCAGATTCGGCTCTCTGTTTAGCAACGTGCGCAGTCGTTGCGTATGAAAACGTGTGTCATTGATAAGGAAATACCTCGCGACTTTGAGGTTATATTCCACATATTTAGCGATGTAGTTCAGCCTGTTCATTTCATCCTCCACGAAAGTGGCAGGATGATAAGCAGAATAGATTGCTGGAGTTTGTGTGGATGATGGAGCAGAGATGGAGCAGACGGGCCCTGCCGATAGCGTTGCGGACGCTGCCCAGGCAGCAGCCAGGTCATTTGGCGCTGTACGCACCTGCGGCCGGGTCAACCCGCGCCCCGGAACGCCCTGCCGTCGCATTAATCACGTTTCATATGGTTAATATTATTTTATCTATCATAAGGTTAATCATCACCACCTTCACTTCTGCGGATTATTTACGCCCCTGTTTTAGCTCAATGTTATTTATTTCTATATCCACCGGTCAGGTTACGTCCTTTTAATCACTCAAGTTATTTTTATACATTTCGGCAAAAAGATAACCCATTTAATAATGATTTCTATTTACATTTTATGTCTGATAAAATTCGCCGCGCCAGAATGTTAAAAGCACGCAGTCTCATTTTATTGATGGACATAACAAATGAAAAAAATGCTTAGCCTGTTGAGTTTTATTTTCCTGACGACGAGTTCCGCCTGGGCAACCACTTATCCTCTGACGATTGAAAACTGTGGTCAGAAAGAAACCTTTACTAAGGCACCCGAACGCGTGGTGGCGCTTGGGCAGAATACCGCTGAGATTCTGCTGTTGCTGGGACTGCAGGATAAAATGGTTGCCAGCGCATTCTGGCCGACCAAAGTCTTACCCCAGTTAGCGGAACAAAACGCCAAAGTGCCGGTACTGACGGTGGAGATCCCCACGCTGGAGTCCATCCTGGCGAAGAATCCCGACTTTGTTGCCGCACAGATTCAGTTGCTGATGGGGCCTAACAGCAAGGTTGCCAAACGTGAAGACTTTGAGTCAGTGGGGATGAATACCTATCTGTCTCCGGGCATGTGTGCCACCAAACAGAACACCGGCGACATTTACGGTAGCCGTGCCACGCTGTGGAATATGTCCTACGTTTATGAAGAGATTGCCGATTTTGCCAAAATCTTTAACGTAGAAGATCGCGGCCAGCAGGTGATCAACGACTTCAAAGCCCGCGAAAGCGCTCTGAGAAAAGCCTTCCCGAAAGGCAAAAAAGATCTCTCCTTCCTGTTTTGGTTCTCCAGTTCCTCGCCGTCTGCCGATGCTTACGTGGGCGGTAAAAACGGCGCATCGGGTTTTATTGCCAATGTGTTAGGCGGTCATAACGCGATTACCACGGAAACCGAGTGGCCCACCGTAAGCTGGGAAAGCATTATTGCCACCAATCCGGATGTCATCGTGGTCACCAGCCTTGACCGTAACCGCTGGAAACTGGATAACGCCGAAGAAAAGATCAAGTTCCTGAAAAGCGACCCGGCGGTCAGCCAGCTGGATGCCGTGAAGAAAGGCCATATTGTGGTGATGGACGGTCAGGCAATGAACCCGACGATCCGGACAATTTATGGTGCAGAACAGGTTGGCGAACAGTTACGTAAGATGGGCCTGAATTAATGCGTGAAGAGGTTGTGCTGGTACGACGTAATGTGAGCTTTATTGCTATCGCGCTCATCGCCATCGTCGTGCTGTTTGTCGTTATCGCGCTGGGCGTCAGCGTGGGCGAACTGTCGATACCGTTGAAATCGGTGATGTACACCGTGACCAATAAACTGGGTATGACGGATGTGCCCGTTAATCGCATTCATGAAAGCGTTATCTGGGATTTCCGTTTAAGCCGGGCATTGGTTGCGGCGCTGAGCGGTGCGGGCCTGGCCATTTGCGGCGCCGTCCTGCAGAGCCTGTTGAAAAATGCGCTGGCCGAACCCTATGTGCTGGGCGTTTCGGCTGGCGCATCAACAGGTGCGGTGTTGATCGTGGTATCGGGCGTCGGCGCCGGCGCCATCTCGCTGTCTCTGGGTGCCTTTACAGGTGCCTTTGCCGCTTTTGCGTTTGTTGCTCTGCTGACCAACGGCGCGCGCGGCGGAACAGAACGTACCATTCTGGCCGGTGTGGCGGCATCGCAGCTCTTTAATGCCATTACCGCTTACACTATCAGTACCTCGGCTAACGCCCAACAGGCACGTGACGTGATGTTCTGGCTGCTGGGCAGCTTTAGTGGCGTGCGCTGGCCTGAGTTTCAGTTGGTTCTGGTGATTGTGCTGATCGGCTTAGCGGTCTGCCTGTACTACTCCCGCGCGCTGGATGCCTTTACCTTTGGTGACGACGCAGCGGCCTCGCTGGGTATTCCGGTCGGCGTGGTCCGTCTGGTGCTGTTCACCGCGACCGCCCTGATGACCGCCACGATTGTCAGCATGGCAGGCTCGATCGGCTTTGTCGGTTTGGTCGTTCCCCATGTGATGCGCTTCTTTTTTGGGCCGCTGCACAGCCGGTTGCTGGTGGCCTGTGCCATTGCAGGCGCAATTCTGATGGTGCTGGCGGATATCGCATCGCGCATGTTGATTGCGCCACAAAGCCTGCCGGTTGGCGTAGTTACCGCGCTGGTCGGCGTGCCTTTCTTTGCAATTATTATTTATCGCTCCAGGACGCAATAATGAGCATCAGCGCGCAAAACCTTACCTGGAAGGTAGGAAAAAAAATTATCGTTAACGATGTCTCCCTGGCGGTGTCACCGGGTGAAACCGTGGGTTTGCTGGGGCCGAACGGCTCCGGTAAGTCGTCACTGTTGCGCCTGCTGGCTGGCCTGCGTAAGCAACATAAAGGCAAGGTACTGCTGGATGGCAAAGATCTGTCATCCATTGCCAGAAAGCAACTTGCCCGTCGCGTTGCCTTTGTGGAGCAACATGCGTTAACCAGCGCCAATATGACCGTACGTGACGTGGTAAAACTGGGTCGAATCCCGCATCATTCGCCTTTTTCCAGTTGGACACATCAGGACGACGAGATAGTCGAAGCCGCACTGAAGCGCGTGGATATGTGCTCACGCTGCGATCAGGGCTGGCAAAGTCTTTCCGGCGGGGAGCGGCAGCGCGTGCATATCGCCAGAGCGTTAGCGCAGGCACCCAATGAAATTCTGCTTGATGAACCCACTAACCACCTGGATATTCACCATCAACTCCAGTTGATGAAGCTGATCAGCGAACTTCCGGTTACCAGTATTGTTGCCATCCACGATCTGAATCATGCGGCACTCTTCTGTGACCGGCTGATTGTGATGCTGGAGGGGGAACTGATTGCCCAGGGATCGCCAGATGAGATCCTGACCGAATCCCTGCTGTGGGAGGTGTTCAAGGTCAGAACTAAAATTGAGTCATCGCCAGTACATGGCAAGAAGCATATTCATTACTATGCCTGACTCCGCGCTGCGTTTTCAAAGCTGTGTCACCGTTACCGCCGCGCCTCCAGGCTTATGGACGTCGGCTCTGCCAGTCAGCCAGTTTGTCTTTGCTATCGGCTTCTATGCGCGGGTGCCCTTTCTGGCGCTCTTTCTGCGCAATGATATGCGCCTGTCGGGCAGCCTGAGTGGATTGCTCCTGGGGCTGCGCACCTTCGCGCAACAGGAGATGTTTCAGGTCGGGGGCGCTGCGCTGGCCGGAAATGTCATGATGGGCAACCCGCTAAATGCTGTGCTGACGCCGTCTCCAGAAGCCACCCTGGCCGGGTTACAACTGGCTATTTTCCCTTTTCTGAGTGCTGTCGCCCTGCTGATTATTTGTCGCCCATTAAAGAATAAAAGGCAGGCCAGATCGCACCGCGTATTTTATAAGAACAGAGATAAGATGTATTAATTATTAAAGGATGAACCATTTGCAGGATTTACGTCCTGGCTCTTTTTTTAATAAGCCACTGTTTTCCAGCTTCAGTAACCAGTTTCTCGCGGCATAAATAGACATATCACATTCATCCGCAACGTCCCGGGTCACAATGCCTTCAGCCTGACGTTTAATCAGGCACATCATCACGTCTTTCATTTTGGGTTTTCTTTCCGTTTCCTGAAGCTGATTCCATTTCGCCTCACACTGAATTTTATATGCTAAATTTTTCATCGCTGGCTCCGTATAAAGGTCAAAACCTGACTTCATTGAAGAAATTAAACGCCCGGATAAGATCGCCTGTCTGTAACAGCAACAAACCTCACTGACGGCAATCTTACCGACGGCTTAATTTAACAATGACGCCAAAGGACAACCACAAACACTTAAACGAGACCAATATTAGATACAAAATTCTAATTTTATAAATAAATACAAAACTATCATCTGAAAAAGACGACATGAAGCTCGCGCAAGGCGCACCAGAAAAGCAAAAAAAGCGCGCACTCAGGCGAACGTGCCGCGTTTTATGCAGCCCGCTATAACGTGCACGTTGGGTAAATCAGTTAGCGTGTATGGCAGACAATGAGCGGTAAAACGCGTGTGCCAATTAATACCGCATCATCCATATCGGTTATTTTGGTGATATAGAGGTAAGAAAAATCAGTATTCAGGACGTTAGCAGGCACATTATCCCGCAGGCCCCGGTGGACGGTGAAATGATTGAGTTTATAGAGAAACTGGATATAGGGAGAATACTGGAACTCCGCATTGCGTCTTAATACGTAATCTTTACCGTTTTTATGCACGGTGCCATCAACAGAGACCATTGCCTCGCCTGAATAACGTAGCGTCAGCACAAAGCTGGCATCCAGATGAAAGTCGGTCGTCGCATCGCGCTGTTGTAAATTGGCCGCACAGGTAAATTCAAACATTTCACGGTGCGATTTAACGTAGTAATAGCTGACATAAACCAGCAAGCCCACTAAGACAGTTATCAGACCCAGCAACGAGGCAAGGCGTTTTTTACGGGTTGTCATTGTCCGGCCTCCATCCCAGCTCTGTATAATTTGAGCATGCTATTTTTTTGTTCTCTGTTCTGACGCAGTAAGAGACATACATGTTGCCAGGGTGTCCGGCCATAACATTCCTGTCGGCATAAAACATATACCGACCGCCCTTCTGACAGGCCATCTGGCTACTCGCAATTATTTTGCGCCACACCGCTTCAGTCGGAAACGTCGATTCTCCAGGGTGAACCGGAAGATAAAACACATCACAGCCGTTAAGTTGGCCGACGCTGATGGGCGTCATCGTCTTTTCTCTTATGAGCTGCGGGAGCAGAAATCCAGCCCCCACCAGCACCAGGATGCCGAAAAACACCCAGTAACGACGCGCGCTGCGGCGTGTAACCGGTAAGGAGGCGGGAGGAATGTCCTCCGTGGAAGACTCAGGCTGGATTTCCGTTTTTTGGATACGGATAACCGGATTAAAAACGAAACCCACTTTGTAGACGGTGGTGATCGCCTCCTGATCGATGCCAAGAGAGGACAACCCACGCCGTATTGCTGAAACGTAAGCATTCAGGCTGTTAGAAGACGGCGTTGCGCCCGTTTCTTGCCAGAAGTTATCCAGAATCTGTTCCCGGGACAGCACGACGCCGGAGCTTTTCAGAAACATTTCCAGTAAATGGTTGCAGGCCGGCGATAACGGCACGCTGGTTTCGCTGGAATCCACCAGACACAGCAAACTCTGAGCCGGTATATACCGAACCAACTCATCAATCACATACTCTGTCTGTTGCATTCTGTCCTCCGGCAACAAACAGCGTGGATAACCCATAAAAAACACATACGTGGCAACGAACCTTTATCTGCTCAGGGAAAGACGCGCAATTATTCGCTGTAGAGCACCATGCCCGAACGATAAATGCGTATTCAGATACAGCAGCCTTATCGTCGTGAAGACCAACACGGAATGTTAACGACCCACGCCCGCTGTGGTGGACGCGGTATAGCAGATATCGGCTTACCTGAAGATTCCCCGACGCTGGGGCGGTGAATTTTTCGCAAATTGTATCAGAGAAATCCGACGGGAGAGAGGGAATGACTAACGGCTGGTTTACATTTATGGCATCGCTTTTGATAAATTGATCCATAACAACGTGTGCAATGCAGAAAAACGCGGGGATTTTGCGGGAAGACAGGTGGATGCCCGGGCAAAGCGTTGCTGACATCCACCTGCGGTTGATTAGGTTATGGGTTTACTGCTCGCTGGGGGATTAATACCAGCGCCCAAAACGTTTGATATAAAACATTTTCATGCCCTGCGCCACCAGGCAGTAGCTCAACAACGTCAGCACCAGCCAGGGGAAATAGTGCCATGGCAGCGGCACTAACCCGACCATAGCGCCAGGCGAAGAGAATGGCAGCAGAATCCCGGCGGCGGAAATCCCCACGGTGGTCAACAGCACGGGTAACCGGGCACAGCTCTGAATAAACGGGATTTTCTGCGTGCGTAGCATGTGCACCACCAGCGTCTGTGACAGTAAGCCTTCCACAAACCAGCCGGACTGGAACAGCGACTGTGCACCCGCATGATTCGCGTCAAACACATACCACATCAGCGCAAAGGTCGTGACATCGAAAATGGAAGACGTTGGTCCCATCCACAGCATAAAGCGTTTGATGTTACCGGCATCCCATTTGCGGGGTTTACGCAGAAACTCGCGGTCCATTTTATCCCAGGGCAGCGCCAGCTGAGAGATGTCATACATCAGGTTCTGAATCAGGAGCTGAACAGACAGCATAGGCAGAAAAGGAATAAACGCACTGGCAATCAGCACAGAGAACACATTGCCAAAATTTGAACTGGCCGTCATGTTCAGGTACTTGATGATATTGCCAAAGGTTTCACGCCCTTTCAGCACGCCCTCGCCCAATACCGCTAAATCTTTTTCCAGCAAAATAATGTCCGATGACTCTTTGGCGATATCTGTCGCGCTGTCGACCGAGATCCCGACATCCGCCTCGCGCAGTGCGGGCGCATCGTTGATCCCGTCGCCAAGAAAGCCGACGGTGTGTCCATTTTGCTGCAGCAGTTTAAGCACACGTGACTTCTGCTGAGGCGTGAGTTTGGTAAAAATCATGCAGCGTTCTACGTCCCGACGCAGTTCGTCGTCGCTCATGGCGTCGATGTCGTTGCCGGTCAGCATGGCTTCTGAAGCCAGCCCGATTTCCTGACAGACACGCATTGTCACTAACGGGTTATCACCAGTGAGCACTTTGACCTTAATCCCGCTGTCTTTCAGCGCCTGTATTGCCTTGCCCGCGCTCTCTTTCGGTGGGTCCAGAAACGTCAGCATGCCTTCAAGGGTTAATTCGCACTCATCATCGCGGCACAGCGGCAGCGATATTCCCTCCTCGCGCGTAGCGACCAGCAGCACACGAAAACCCTGCTGATTGTAATGACGGGTCAGCGCTAACAACGCTGCACGCTTTTGCTCGCACAGTGGAATCGTCGCATCGCCTTGGCGCAACGAGGTCGCCGCTGCCAGCATTTCTTCTACCGCGCCTTTGCAGATCAACAACGGACGATGGTTATGCAGATCTTCCACCACTACCGACACACGACGGCGGACAAAGTCAAAGGGCAGCTCGTCGACTTTCTGAAACTGACTGCACGCGGCTTTAGACAGGCTTTGCTCGCCAAATTTCAGTACCGCGCGATCCATTAAATTTTTTGCCCCACTCTGGCTGCTGCTGTTAAGCCATGCCAGCAGCAAGACTCGCGCATCTTCTTCGCCGTTGCCGTTAAGGTGCGCCGACAGCAAAATATTGTCCTGTGTCAGCGTGCCGGTTTTATCGGTACAGAGCACATCCATTGCTCCCAGGTTCTGAATGGCGTTCAGGCGTTTAACAATGACCTTGCGGCGTGACATGGCAATGGCGCCTTTTGCCAGATTGGCACTGACAATCATGGGCAGCATTTCCGGTGTCAGGCCCACCGCGACGGCCAGCGCAAACAGCGTGGCATCCATCCAGTCACCTTTGGTGAAGCCATTAAGCAGTAAGACGATCGGCACCATCACCAGCATAAAACGGATGAGGAGCCTGGAAACGCTGTTCACACCGCGGTCAAATGACGTTTGCGGCCGGCGACCAGACAATGAAGCCGCCAGCGAACCAAACCAGGTTTCACTGCCGGTGGCGACGACCAGCGCTCTGGCCGTGCCGCTGGCAACATTGGTCCCCATCAGGCAGCTGTTTTTGAGTTCAAGTACGCTGCGACCGGGCTGCTCTTCGATCTCCACGCCAGCGCTGAGATCGTTTTTTTCCACAGGCAAGGATTCACCGGTCAGGATCGCCTGACTGATAAACAGATCGCGTGAGGTCAGCAGGCGTACGTCAGCCGGCACCAGATCCCCCGCGCTCAGTAAAATGACATCGCCTGGCACCAGTTCGCGCATATCAATATCGTAGCGACGGGAGATGGCACAGCCCTCTTCCCGACGCAGCACGGTGACCTGAGTGCGCACCAGGGATTTCAGTGCCTGGGCCGCGCGATTGGTGCGAAACTCCTGCCAGAAACGCAACAGCCCGCTGAGCGTAACCATGGTCAGAATAATTATCACGCCGGAAAGATCGGTTTCCTCACCGGCACGTAACGGCAGCCAGTAATCCGTTATCCCGCTCACCAGTGCCAGCACCATCAGCACATAAATAAACGGATTATTGAATGCCGTAATCAACTGGATAAACGCAGAAGGCGCTTTCTCGTGCACGACTTCATTCCGGCCATAGTCGCCGAGTCGCGCTTTGGCTTCTGCGTGCGTCAGTCCTTCATAGCTGCTGTGCAGATTGCTGAGCGTCACATCGGTGCGATGGCGTGCTTCGCGCTCGATGGCATAAGGTGTTTTTGATTTTTTTACTGAACGTTGCGCGTTATAAACCCTTGCGGCTTGTTCGATTTTCATGTCGCTCATGTCGACATCTCCCTGATTTAAAGCAACAGATATCCTGCATGCGTAATAATGCATGCCCGGTTTTCCGGTGATGACCGGTTTATTTAAGACGTCCGCCTTTCAGGACAGGTAAATAATTCCCGCCGCGCAGCCGTAATATCAGGCCGCCATAGGTCGGACCTTGCGAAATAAACGCAAAGCAAAGGAAGACGAAAAGTGAAAGGGTGCGCAGCCCGCAGCTACGCCTGTCGAGGCGGAGGAAAAAGTGCCAGAATATACATCAACATAGCGTGCTCTCGCGGTGACTACAGCGTTTATTTTAAGGAGAGCAATCGAAACCTACAGAGGGGATTGCTGCCCGCCAGGTGGCAAGCAGCGAAATGCAGTTAGCTTGCCGGAGTTAAATCGTATTTAGGGTGACTGTCCAATGTATGACTCCTGCAACTATTTTGACGTAGTATAAACGCCGCACCCGGCGGGTAAAGAAAAATAGCCGTTTAACCGGCGTTTCGTTTATTAATCGTTTCTGTTACACCCTGCGATTTTCATTTCGTCTTATAACCGTCCTGCATTGGTTATAACTTTTTTGCATATCATTAGCCCATAATGGACTATTCTTTGCATGAGCCCTTTCGTACACTCGCGTTACTTTCTCAGGCAAGGATTTTCCATGAAAAAAATAATTCCATCACTACTGGCCTTGTCACTGGCCACCGCCTTTAGCGTAAACGCTGCCACACCGAAAGACACGCTGGTCGTGGTTCAGTCGACCGACGATGCCGACAGCTTCGATCCGGCTAAAGGATTTGAACTCACCAGCGTACAGGCTTTTACCAACATTTATCAGCGCCTCGTTCAGTCCGATCCGCAAAATCCGACCGACTTAAAACCGACGCTGGCAACCTCCTGGCAGCCAGGCAGTGACAACCGCAGCCTGACGTTTGCGTTACGTAAAGGCGCGACGTTTTCCAGCGGCAACCCGCTGCGTCCGGAAGATGTGATCTTCTCGCTGGGCCGTGTTGTGAAACTGAATCTTGATCCCTCCTTTATTCTTACCCAGCTTGGCTGGAACAAAGATAACGTGGATGGCTTCCTTAAAAAGGTCGATGACGACCATGTGCAAATCAGCTGGACTGCCGACGTCAGCCCGGCCTACGTACTGAGCCTGCTCTCCGCCCCGGTCTCCTCCATTGTGGATGAAAAGACCGTGACGGCACATGCCACCAAAGGCGATTTTGGCAACGGCTGGCTGGCGACCAACTCCGCCGGGAGCGGCCCGTACCAGATCCGCAAGGTAGTCATGCACCAGGCCGTTATCCTGACCGCCAACCCGACGTCGCCGGCGGGTGCGCCAAAGATCAAAAATATTCTGATTAAGAACGTGCCGGAACCGGCTGCCCGTCGTTTACTGCTTGAGCAGGGTGATGCGGACATTGCCCGTAATCTGGGCGCAGACCAGATCGCCTCGCTCAAAGGCAAAAGCGGCGTGACCACCGAAGCCTTTCCGATGGCCTCGCTGTATTACATCCAGTTCAACGTGGGCAACAAAAACAATGCCGCGCTTAAAAACCCCGCCTTCTGGGAAGCGGCACGTTACCTGTTCGACTATAAAGGCATTGCCGGTCAGTTGCTGAAAGGACAGTTCGATGTTCACCAGACATTCCTGCCGAAAGGTTTTCTCGGTGCGCTAAACGATACGCCTTACAGTTACGATCCTGAAAAAGCGAAAGCGATTCTGAAAAAAGCGGGCCTGACCAACGTCAGCTTCACCCTGTCCACCAGCAATCAACCACCTTACCTCGACATTGCGCAGGCCCTGCAGGGCAGCTTTGCCAAGGGCGGCGTGAAAGTCGACGTGTTACCGGGACTCAGTTCTGAAGTCTCGACGCGCGTAAAAGCGCATAACTACGAAGGCACGCTGAATGCCTGGGGCGCGGACTACTTTGATCCCAATACCAACGCCGCGTCCTTTGCCTATAACCCGGAAGATGGCAGCAAGACGATTGCTTACCGTTCCGACTGGCATATTCCGGAGCTGAACAAGCAGGTCCTGGCGGCGACCGCCGAGAGCGATCCGAAAAAACGCGTTGCGCTCTACCAGGCCATGCAGCGTGAAGTGCTGAAAAGCTCCCCTTATGTGATTGGCCTGCAGGCGAAAAACCTTATCGCCCTGCGCGACAATCTTAAGGGCTACGTTCAGGGCATCAACCCGGACATGGTTTACTATTCGCAGGTTACGAAGTAATGGCACACTCTGCCTCTTCTGCCGGGTCCTCCCGGCATATTTGGCGGCGCGTTGGCCGCCTTTCATCAGGCTTACTGTCGCTGGTGATCACCCTGCTGGGGTTACTGGCGTTCACCTTTATGCTGTCGCATCTGTCCCCTATCGATCCGGTACAGCAGATAGCAGGCGATCATGCCAGCGAAGCGACCTATGCGCAGGTGCGTCACGACCTTGGGCTGGATCAACCGGTACTGATGCAGTTCTGGCACTACGTCGAGCATCTGTTGCGCGGCGACCTTGGGGTTTCCCGTCTGACCAACCAGCCGGTCAGCAGCGACCTGCTCCAGACGTTTCCGGCAACCATTGAGCTGGCCACCTGCGCGATGATTTTTGCCGTGGTGTTTGGCGTTTTGCTGGCACTGCTGGCCGCCTGGAAACCCGGCAGCGTGATTGATAACGTCGCCCGTTTTATCTCCCTGCTGGGTTACTCCGTGCCGGTCTTCTGGCTGGGCCTGCTGGGCCTGTTGCTGTTTTACGCGGTGCTGCACTGGTCTGCCGGGCCGGGTCGACTGGATGATATCTGGGCCTATACGCTGGAGCCGAAAACCGGCTTCGTGCTGATTGACAGCTGGCTGTCAGGTGACCGGGAGATATTCTGGAACGCCGTAGCGCACTTATGGTTACCGGTAGTGATCCTGGGTCTGCTGGCGATGGCAGGCATTACACGGTTGCTGCGCGCCGCGCTGCTGGAAGAGAGCAGCAAAGAGTATGTGGTGCTGGCGCGTGCTAAAGGCGCGGGCCGGGTGCGTATTCTGCTGCGTCATATCTTCCCTAACGTGCTTGGTACGTTGATTACCGTGATTGCCCTCTCTTACGCCACGCTGCTGGAAGGCTCGGTCCTGACGGAAACCGTGTTTGCCTGGCCCGGCGTGGGACGCTACATGACCAATGCGCTTTTCTCTGGCGATGTGCCGGCGATTTTAGGTGCCACCTTACTGATCGGCGGCTGCTTTATCCTGATTAACGCGCTGGCGGATGCCCTTACCTGGTTAACCGACCCGAGAACACGATGACGCAACAACTCACTGAACTTGAAACGGTGCGACCACGCCGCAGTCGCCGCCGGATTACCTCGTTAACCATTGGGCTAACGCTGGTGGCTATTGTCATTCTGATGGCACTGCTGGCCCCGCTGATCGCGCCGTACGATCCGAATCTGCAAACCATCTCCAGTCGGTTGCTGCCGCCTTCGGCTGCACACTGGTTTGGTACCGACGGTTTTGGCCGCGACCTGCTGTCCCGGGTGATTTATGGCGCGCGTCCTACGCTGCTGCTGGTCTCGTTAATTCTGATCCTGACCATTCCGGTCGGCTTACTGGTGGGGATTACCGCCGGTTATGTGGGCGGCTGGACCGAGCGCGTGTTAATGCGCATTACCGATATTTTTCTGTCGCTGCCCAATCTGGTGATTGCGCTGGCGCTGGTCGCGATAATGGGGCCGGGACTGATGAACGGCGCGCTGGCACTGGCGCTGACCAGTTGGCCGCCGTTTGCCCGTCAGGCGCGAGCCGAAACGCTGTCCCTGCGGCGCAGTGACTATCTGGCCGCCGCCCGTATGCAGGGAATTACCGGTTTTCGCCTGATGTTCGGCCATATTCTGCCACTGTGCCTGCCCACGGCGGTAGTGCGGGCCGCCCTCAGCCTGGGCGGGATTATCCTGGCCGCAGCCGGACTGGGCTTCCTGGGCATGGGCGTGCAACCGCCTACCGCCGAGTGGGGTTCCATGGTGGCTGAAGGCAGTAAGGTGATTTTTGACCAGTGGTGGGTGGCTGCCGCACCCGGCGCGGCCATTCTGTTTGCCAGCCTGGCCTTTAATCTGACAGGCGATGGCCTGCGTGACCGACTGGATACCCGACATGCAAAATAACATTCTTGTAGAGTCGCTGAGCATCCGCAGCGACGACGCGACGCTGGTGGATAATATCAGCTTCGCCATCGGACGTGAGCGCGTGGCGCTGGTCGGTGAGTCCGGTTCCGGCAAATCACTCACTGCGCGCACCTTGATGGGATTACTGTCGCCATCGCTGCATCTGCACGCCAGCCAGCTGCAGGTCGCCGGGGAAAATGCCCTGACCCTGAATGAACGCAGCTGGAGTAAGCTTCGTGGCGATCGGGTGGCCATGGTGATGCAGGACCCCAAGTATGCGCTGAATCCGGCGCGGACGATCGGCTGGCAGGTTGAAGAACCGCTGATTCTGCACCGCCGTCTGAGCCGTGCAGAACGGAAAGAAAAAGTCTGCGATATGCTGAACGCGGTGGGTTTGCCGGACCCGCGTGCTCTGATGCAGTTTTATCCGCACCAGCTTTCAGGCGGAATGGGCCAGCGCGTGATGCTGGCGATCGCCCTGATTACCGATCCTGCCTTTTTGATTGCCGATGAGCCTACCTCCGCGCTGGATCACGCCATGCGCGATCAGGTGCTGGCGCTGATCCGCCAACTGGTTGAATCCCGCAATATGGGCCTGCTGCTGATCAGCCACGATCTGCAACAGGTGTCAGAACACTGCGAGCGCGTGATGGTGATGTACAAAGGCCGGGTACTGGATACGCTGCCTGCTGCCGACCTGCCTCAGGCGACACATCCTTACACCCGCACGCTGTGGTCATGCCGTCCCAGTAAAGCGACACATGGACAACTGCTGCCGGTGCTGGACCGTGCAGCGCTGGAGGCCAATAACGATGATTAATCTGCATAACCTCAGCGTGTCACACAAACAGGGTTACGATCTTCGCACCGTGGTGCACGACGTGAATCTTCAGGTGAACGCCGGTGAGTGCTTTGGCCTGGTCGGCCCGTCCGGCTGTGGTAAATCGTCGCTGCTGTGGGTCATGGCGGGGCTGAATCCCCACTGGCAGGGGGAGATGCAGCTGGCGGGACATCCGGTGCTGCCGGGCAACACCTTTACCGGTGCGCTGCGTCAGGAAGTGCAGATGGTGTTTCAGGACCCTTACGCGTCCCTGCATCCTCGCCACCGCCTGCGCCGCACGCTGGCTGAGCCGCTAAAACTGCTGAAGCGGGATAACATTGCGGATCGTATTCATGACGGATTTCGCCATGTGGGTCTGGACCCGGCATTAGCCGATCGTTATCCTCATCAGCTGTCCGGCGGCCAGCGTCAGCGCGTGGCGATTGTTCGCGCCCTGCTACTGCAACCCAAAATACTGCTGCTGGATGAGCCGACGTCAGCACTGGATATGTCAATACAGGCTGAAATCCTCAATCTGCTTAACGATCTCAAGCGTCAGGATGGCCTGACCATGGTTCTGGTCAGCCACGATCCCGATGTGATTGACCATATGTGTGACCGTGCCGTACGCATGGCGCAGGGGCGGATCGTTGAGCACATTACCGCCTCAGCCTAACGTAAGGAAAAACGATGACCATCAGACTCCGCCCGCTGGAAAGAGAAGATCTGCACTTTGTGCACCAGTTAGATAACAACGCCAGCGTCATGCGCTACTGGTTCGAAGAGCCCTATGAGGCGTTTGTTGAGCTGTCAGATCTTTACGACAAGCACATTCACGATCAGACCGAACGGCGTTTTGTCGTCGAGCATGAGGGGCAAAAAGCGGGAATGGTGGAATTAGTGGAGATCAACCATGTCCACCGCCGCGCCGAGTTTCAGATCATCATCGATCCGACACATCAGGGCAAAGGCCTGGCGACGCAGGCCGCCCGGCTGGCGATGGATTATGGTTTCTCGGTACTGAACCTGTATAAGCTCTACCTGATTGTCGATCAGGAAAACGAGAAAGCGATCCACATCTACAGCAAACTCGGCTTTGAGATTGAAGGCGTGTTAAAACACGAATTCTTCATCAATGGCGAGTACCGCAATACGATCCGGATGTGTATCTTCCAGCATCAGTACCTTGAACGGCATAAAACCCAGGGCAGCATGGTCAAACCTACGGCCCAGTAATCAGCCGCGCGCGCCAACCGGATTCATGTAAGGACGAGGATGCTCCGGCTCCAGGTTGTACATCCCTCCATAGAACGGATCGACCAGTAACCAGCCCGGTAAGCCAAGCAGTGGAATGTTCCCCAGCAGGTACCACAGGTTGGCGCGGGCCTCGATCGGTACCGTCACCGGCACATAGCCCGGGCTTTCCAGCATCAGCAAATAGTGCTTCTTGCCAAAGTAGCTGTGGTTGGATTTCTCCAGGATGACGGTTTTGGGCGTGTATCCTTCCGCAACCGGACGGCCGTTTTCATCCTGCACGGTAAAACGCGCGCCCGGCGGCTGCGAATCGATCAGGACCGATTGGGTTTCATTGCCAACAATGGTGGCGCAGCCGCTCAGGAGCATTGCGGCGGCGAGAGCCAAAATGTGCTGTTTCATGGAAGGGTCCGATAAAAGTCAGGAAGCACAGTGTAAACCGCCCTTCCCACCTTTTCATCTGTCTCAATCGGGCTATCATCGCCCGATTCTGCTGCTTTATTGCGGTTGACAATGCCGGGCAATAGCCGCAATGTCTGCAGGCGAGGTACGGCAACAGCCGCCAATTAACCGGGCACCGGACTGCTGCCACTCGGTAAACTTGTCATGCAAGGTGCAGCCAGAGGGGGCAGAATGCCAGGTTTTACTGCTGGCATCATACTGCTCACCTGAATTGGGATACACCACCAGCGGTTTGTCTGTCAGGTGCTGTAGCTGTTGCAAGGCCGGCGTAACGCTTTCCAGCGCGATACAGTTGATCCCCATCGCAACAACCTGCGGCTGCGCATTCAGATACGCGGCCACTTCATGCAGCGGCGTACCATCGCTGATGTGTTCGGCATCACGCAGCGTAAACGAGAACCAGGCGCTGCTGTCAGGAAATTCACCTAACAAGGCAACCAGCGCGCGCGCTTCAGCAAAGGAGGGCAGCGTTTCGCAGGCCAGCACATCCACGCCCGCCGCCAGTAAAGCGGTGATGCGTGGGCGATGAAACGCCATCATCTCGGCTTCGGGCAGCGCATAGTCACCCCGGTATTCCGAACCATCGGCCAGAAACGCGCCGTAGGGTCCGACAGAGCCGGCCACCAGCAGGATCGTTTCATCGGCCTGCGTCGCCAGATAATCACGACGGGCGCGGGCGGCCAGTTCAACACTTTGCCCGATCAGCGCCAAAGACTGTTGTTCGTCCAGGCCGCGCGCCGCAAACCCCTGCGGCGTCGCCTGATAGCTGGCGGTAATCGCGCAGCGCGCGCCCGCCGCAAAATAGTCGTAGTGCACCTGATAAATCAGCTCAGGGTTTTCCATCAATACTTTTGCAGACCACAAGGCATCCGCCAGATCACAGCCTCGGGCCTCAAGCTCGGTCGCCAGCGCCCCATCCAGAATCAACGGTGCAGACTGTTGTAGTGCGTGCGCAACAGGATTATGCGACATCCCTGGCCTCCTTAGCCTGTGTTTTTTTGTGCGTGACATGGTAAGCGGCATAGCAAAACAGCACAAACGGAATTCCGCACCACAGGGCGATGCGCTGCGAAGGATCGAATGCCAGCCCCACACAGGCCAGCAGGCAAAGCAGGAAGCCCAGGACTGGAGTGAGCGGATACAGCGGCGCGCGGTACACCAAATCCTGCAGCGATTTCCCCTGTTGCACATGACGCCTGCGGAAAACGTAGTGCGATGCGCAGATGCTTAGCCATACGGCGACCACCGCAAAGCCAGAGATAGCAGACAGCGCCACAAACACGGTATCCGGCGCGATAACACTGGAGAACAGCGCCAGCAGGCCACCTATCATACTGACCGTGATTGCCAGCAGCGGTACGCCGCGTTTGTTGACCCGGGCGAAGGCGCGCGGCAGGGTCTTTTCATTGGCCAGCGACCACAGCATACGGCCCGACGCATACAAACCCGAGTTAGCGGCCGACAGGATGGCAGTCAGTATCACAAAGTTAATGATATCCGCCGCCCACGGAATGCCGATCTTCTCAAACACCAATACAAAGGGGCTTTTGACGATACCGGCCTGGTCCATTGGGATCAGCGCCGCCAGCACGAAGACCGTGCCGACAAAGAACAGGATCAGGCGCGCGACGGTGGTGCGAATCGCCAGCGGCACGACTTTCTGTGGATTTTCGGTTTCGCCAGCGGCAATACCAATTAACTCGGTGCCGGAAAACGCAAAGTTCACCGCGACCATGGTCATGAGAATCGGCAACACGCCATTGGGCAGCCAGCCGTGAGCCGTGATATTACTTAATCCCGGCGCAGGCGTGCCGTCCTTCATGGGGATAAAGCCAAACATCGCCGCACCGCCCAGCACGATAAAGGCAACGATGGTGATGACTTTGATAATGGAAAACCAGAACTCCCCTTCGGCAAAGAAGCGGGTGGAAATCACGTTGAGCAGATAGATGGCGATACAGAACACCAGGCACCATATCCACACCGGCACGTGTGGAAACCAGTACTGCATACAGAACCCTGCCGCCGTGAGGCTGGAGCCCAACGCCACGGTCCAGGTCAGCCAGTACAGCCAGGCAACGGTATAACCTGTCGCCGGGCTCAGGTAGCGGGCAGCATACACGTGGAACGCCCCCGTTTCAGGCATGGCGACCGACAGCTCACCCAGACAGGCCATGACGAGCCAGACCACCAGCGCGCCAATCAGATAAGCCAGCAGCGTGCCTGCAGCTCCTGTCGTGGAAATAATGTAGCCGGTATTAAAAAACAGGCCGGTGCCAATAACGCCACCCAGCGATAACATCACCAGATGACGAACTTTCATGGTTCGCTTGAATTGATCCTGCGAAGAAGTCGTCTGCTCGCTCATATACTCCATCCGTATGGACGTCTAAACATCTATATGCAGCAGATTTATACGCGTCACCGCGTTGAAATGCAACGGGCGAAGCGGTAACGCGTCGTCGGGAAGGGGTCGTTGCCCCGCGTTAACGGGGCGGGATGCGCTAGTCGAACACGCTCTGTATGTAGCGTTCCAGCGCCATTCGGGAACTGAATCCGTGGGGAATACCGTAATGTTCCTGAGAATCACCCGCCAGGTAGAGAGGGAACTGCGTGTAGTGATCACAGGTTTTCATTTCGGAAGCTGGGTCGGCAAACGGCTGACTTTTTTCTTTCAACGTTGGGTGGATTATCAGCGCCGTGCGCCCCATACGGGCTTCGCGGTTAACATAAACATAGTTGTCGCCACGACGGTAGCCATAGGCACGTGGGGTAATTTCATCGACTTCAAAGCCTACTTTTTCCAGGACGCGCGCTACCTCATCTGGTCGTAAATACATGCTTGATCCTCTCCTCTTCAAAAGCCACGCAACCTTACATCAGCATGGCTGCACGGGCATTCGGAATTTTCCCTAAAGGGCCATTCCGCGCCTCGTTACGCAAAACGTGGTCTACACTAAGTATTACGTGTTAATTACAAGGGAGCCAAAAATGTTTAATCGAACGCAAAAAAACGATGACATTGATATCAATCAGGATGTGAACGAGCTGGCTGATTCACTTGAAGCGCTGCTTAAATCTTACGGCAGTGAAGCGAAAGATGAGGTTAATTCTGCACGCAGTCAGGCGGAAGCCTTACTGAAGCAAACCCGCGCGAAACTCAATGGCGGCGGTAACCGTGTCTCACAGGTTGCCCGCGACGCAGGTTATCAGGTTGATGCCTATGTGCATGACAAACCCTGGTATGGCGTAGGTATCGGCGCTGCCGTGGGGATTGTTCTGGGCGCGCTGCTGGTTTCACGCCGCTAATCCCTGCCTTATCGTTATCATCGGCCTCGCTCACTGAGCGGGGCTTTTTTGTGCCTGTTTTTTGCACAACCGGCTTTACAAATTTTTTTTTCGCGTTGCAGACCGCGCCGCGACTGACTTACCGCCCTCACCCCGATTAACCCTATATATAGTACGCTTGACCGCCAAAGACACTACATCTAGTATTCATTTCATTGTCATCCCACAAGATGTTTGCAAGGACGAAGCCTGATTCAGGGAAATACACTTCGTTATCCGCAGCGGCACCGCAATGAGAGAGGAATACGAATCATGCGCATTATTATTTACACTAAGAACAACTGTGTCCAGTGTAATGCCACGAAAAATGCAATGGATCGCCACGGCATTGACTACCACCTGATCAACCTTGATTCACAACCTGAGGCGGTTGATAACCTCAAAGCGCTGGGCTACCGCCAGGTGCCTGTCGTGATGACCAGTGACGATCACTGGAGCGGATTCCGACCGGACAAGATAGCCCGCCTGTCTCAGTCTGTTGCGATCGGCGGGTAGCCACATGTTTCCACTGGTCTATTTTTCCAGCCAGTCGGAAAACACCCATCGGTTTATTACCCGTCTGGGTCTGCCTGCGTACCGCATACCGATTGATGGTAAGCAACAGCTGCATCTCCACCAGCCCTATATCATGGTGGTGCCGAGCTACGGCGGCGGCAGTCATCGCGGGGCCGTGCCCAGACAAGTGATTCAGTTTCTCAATGATGACGTTAACCGCAGCGGACTGCGCGGCGTTATCGCTGCCGGTAATCGTAATTT
Source organism: Pantoea sp. Fr+CA_20 (assembly GCF_024520835.1). NCBI lineage: Bacteria > Pseudomonadati > Pseudomonadota > Gammaproteobacteria > Enterobacterales > Erwiniaceae > Pantoea > Pantoea sp. Fr+CA_20. Next base: position 23,981 of record NZ_JALNPN010000017.1, on the reverse strand, counting down.
TGGTGAAGGTTACTGCCTGGCGGGCGACATCATTGCTAAGAAATGTCAGGTTCCCTACCTGTATCGGTTTGAACTGATGGGAACCCCCGACGATATCGCCAATGTGAAAGCGGGAGTAACCCAATTTTGGCAACGACAGATACCCTCAACAACGTAGCGCTGGACTACCATGCGCTGAACGCCATGCTTAACCTGTATGACGCCGATGGCCGCATCCAGTTTGAGAAAGATCAGCAGGCCGCGCGTCAGTTTCTTATTCAGCACGTGCAACCTAATACTCAGCACTTCGCCAGCGTTGCCGAGCGCCTGCGCTATCTGGTCGCCGAAGGCTACTACGAAGCCGCCGTGCTCAATCAGTATGATTTTAACTTCCTGTGCGCGCTGCACGATGAAGCCGAGGCATGGGGCTTTGAGTTCAAAACGTTTTTAGGTGCGTGGAAATACTACACCAGCTATACGCTAAAAACCTTTGATGGAAAGCGTTACCTGGAAACCTTTGAGCAACGCGCCTGTATGGTGGCGCTGACGCTGGCACAAGGGGATGAAGCGCTGGCACGATCGGTGCTGGAGGCCATCCTGAGCGGGCGTTTTCAGCCCGCGACGCCGACGTTCCTCAACAGCGGCAAGCAACAGCGCGGCGAGCTGGTCTCCTGCTTCCTGCTGCGTATTGAAGACAATATGGAGTCGATTGGCCGGGCGGTGAATTCTGCCCTGCAGCTGTCAAAACGCGGCGGCGGCGTGGCGTTTCTGCTGTCGAATCTGCGTGAGTCCGGCGCGCCGATTAAGCGCATTGAAAATCAGTCTTCCGGGGTCATTCCGGTGATGAAGATGCTGGAGGACGCGTTTTCCTATGCCAATCAGCTTGGCGCACGTCAGGGTGCCGGCGCGGTCTGGCTCAATGCACACCATCCAGACATTTTGCGCTTTCTTGATACTAAGCGCGAAAACGCGGACGAGAAAATCCGCATTAAAACGCTGTCGTTGGGCGTGGTGATCCCGGACATTACGTTCCAGCTCGCCAAAGAGAATCAGCCGATGGCGCTGTTCTCGCCCTACGATGTTGAGCGGATATACGGTCAGGCGTTTGGGGATATCAGCATCAGCGAAAAATACCAGGAGATGCTGGCGGACGACAGAATCCGTAAAACCTATATCCAGCCGCGCGATTTCTTTCAGACGCTGGCGGAAATCCAGTTTGAATCGGGCTATCCCTACATCATGTATGAGGACAGCGTCAACCGGGATAACCCGATTGCCGGTCGCATCAATATGAGCAACCTTTGCTCAGAGATTTTGCAGGTGAACAGCGCCAGTGAATTCAATGAGGATCTCAGCTATCGCCGGATGGGAAAAGACATTTCCTGTAACCTTGGTTCGCTGAATATCGCCCATGCGATGGACTCTGGCGATTTGGCGCACACGGTGGAGACGGCAATACGTGCGCTAACGGCGGTGTCCGATATGAGTGATATCGGTTCGGTTCCCTCCGTGGCGGAAGGCAATCGCCGCTCCCATGCTATTGGCCTGGGCCAGATGAATCTGCATGGCTATCTGGCCCGCGAAGGCATCGCCTATGGTTCACCGGAAGCGCTGGATTTCACCAACCTCTATTTTTACTGTGTGACCTATTATGCGCTGCGCGCCTCAAATCAGCTGGCAAAAGAGCGCCAACAGGCCTTTGATGGCTTTGCGGCGTCAACCTATGCCACCGGTGCCTATTTTGACAAATATCTGCAGTGTGACTGGCAACCGCGTACGCCCCGCATCGCTGCCCTGTTTGCCAGTGCGGGCATCACCTTACCCACGCAGGATGACTGGTTGGCACTGCGGGACTCGGTGATGGCGTCCGGTTTGTACAATCAGAATTTGCAGGCGATACCGCCCACCGGTTCGATCTCTTACATCAATCACGCCACGTCCAGTATTCATCCGATTGTGTCGCGAATAGAGATCCGCAAAGAGGGTAAAACCGGCCGTGTTTACTATCCGGCGCCCTTTATGACCAATGACAATCTGGAACTCTATCAGGATGCTTACCAGATTGGGCCGGAAGCCATTATTGATACCTACGCTGAGGCGACCCGGCATGTGGATCAGGGCCTGTCATTAACGCTTTTCTTCCGGGATGACGTGACCACGCGCGACATAAATAAAGCGCAGATTTACGCCTGGAAAAAAGGGATCAAAACGCTTTACTACATTCGACTGCGCCAGATGGCCCTGCAAGGCACTGAAGTTCAGGGCTGCGTCTCCTGCGCACTGTGAGAACACATTATGCAACTCAGACAAATTCAAGCCATTAACTGGAACCGTATTCAGGATGAGAAAGATCTTGAGGTATGGAACCGTCTGACCAGCAACTTCTGGTTACCGGAAAAAGTGCCGCTGTCCAACGATCTGCCTGCCTGGCAGACGCTGGATAAACAGCAGCAGCAGCTGACTATTCGCGTGTTTACCGGCCTGACGCTGCTGGACACCATTCAGAACGTGCTGGGTGCACCGGGATTGATGCCCGATGCGCTGACGCCACATGAAGAGGCGGTGCTGTCGAATATCAGCTTTATGGAGGCGGTACATGCCCGCTCATACAGCTCGATTTTTTCGACATTGTGTAACACCAGCGATGTGGATGCCGCTTATCAGTGGAGCGAAGAGAATCAGGCGCTGCAAAACAAAGCTGAGATCATCCTCACCCATTACCGTGCTGACGATCCGTTGAAGAAAAAAATTGCCAGCGTTTTTCTGGAGTCATTCCTGTTCTATTCGGGATTCTGGCTGCCGATGTACTGGTCCAGTCGTGGCAAACTGACGAATACCGCCGACCTGATTCGGCTCATCATCCGTGATGAAGCGGTACACGGCTACTATATCGGCTACAAGTACCAGAAAGCCCTTGAGCAGGTTGATGAAGGTCGCCGCGAAGCCTTGCAGCAGTTCGCCATTGATTTGCTGCTGGCGCTGTATGAAAACGAGGTGGTTTATACCGAAGCGCTTTATGGCGATGTCGGCTGGGCGGAAGAGGTCAAAACCTTCCTGCACTACAACGCCAACAAGGCCTTGATGAACCTGGGCTACGAAGCGCTGTTCCCGGCAGAAATGACCAACGTCAACCCGGCGATTTTGTCTGCCCTGTCCCCTAACGCCGATGAAAACCATGATTTCTTTTCGGGCTCGGGTTCTTCCTATGTGATGGGAAAAGCGGTAGAAACCGAAGACGAAGACTGGAGTTTTTAGTGAACCCTGTGCCGTGATTCTGCGGCACAGTCATTAATCATTAATGACACTGATTTATAATCCGTTATTTCAGCCTTATCGCTATCATTATTTCTTATCCCTTTCCCCTGATCCTCACGCCATTCTGGCAATTCCCTTCGTCTGAGCAGGCTAATTATCTGCTATTTCTCAAATAAATCACAAAAAATTCATCTTCCCTCATCCCTTGTGAGCGCTGGAAATTATCGCCATGACGGGTAATTTTTAGCCATGGATATTTCACACCAGGGTTGACAGATAATCTGAGTATGTCAGGTTATAGCCTGCTTAAATTCGACCAGGACACGTCATTTCACATTAAAATAATTTAATCAGGGCTTCACTATCGCATGACAATTAAATTAGAAGTAAAAAATCTTTATAAGGTATTTGGCGATAATCCACAGAGGGCATTTAAATATATTGATAAGGGCTGTGGCAAAGAGGAGATACTCGCAAAGACAGGCTTGTCGTTGGGTGTCAAAAATGCCAGTCTGGCCATTGAAGAAGGCGAGATATTCGTCATCATGGGGTTATCCGGTTCAGGAAAATCCACCATGGTTCGCCTTCTCAATCGTCTGATAGAGCCGACACGCGGCCAGGTGATTATTGACGGTGTCGATATTGCGAAAATATCGGACAGCGAACTGCGGGAGGTTCGCCGAAATAAGATCAGCATGGTGTTTCAGTCATTCGCATTAATGCCGCATCTTAACGTGTTAAATAATGCCGCGTTTGGTATGGAATTAGCCGGAACGCCCCTGGTGGAACGGCAGGAAAAAGCCCTTGAGGCGTTGCGTCAGGTTGGGCTGGAAAATTATGCTCATGCCTATCCTGATGAACTGTCAGGCGGAATGCGTCAACGTGTAGGTCTGGCTCGTGCTTTAGCCATTAATCCCGATATTTTATTAATGGATGAAGCCTTCTCTGCGCTCGATCCCTTAATTCGTACCGAAATGCAGGATGAGCTGGTGAAATTACAGGCCAGACATCAGCGCACCATCGTGTTTATTTCACACGATCTGGATGAAGCCATGCGCATTGGCGACCGCATTGCCATTATGCAAAATGGCGAAGTCGTCCAGGTGGGTTCACCTGACGAAATCCTGAATAATCCAGCCAATGATTACGTCCGTACGTTCTTCCGCGGTGTCGATATCAGCCATGTTTTCAGCGCTAACGATATTGCACGCCGTAATGCTGGCGCGCTGATCCGTAAAGCGGCCGGTTTAGGCCCGCGCTCGGCCATAAAACTGCTGCAGGATGAAGATCGTGAGTTCGGCTACGTGCTGGAAAAACAGAAATTCATCGGTGTAGTGTCAACCGACTCTCTTAAAGCGGCGCTGGCGGCAGGACAAGGGCTGGAAAGCGCCCTGCTCGACGCGCCCACGGCGGTTCCTGCCACGACCTCGTTAAATGAACTGCTCTCACACGTGGCGCAGGCACCCTGTGCCGTTCCGGTGGTGGGAGAAGAAAATCAATACGTCGGCGTGATCTCCAAAAGCACGCTCTTACGTGCTTTAGATCGTGAAGGAGCCAGCAATGAGTAAAGAGACATCAACCCCATGGGATAACGCGGCGGCAACGGATACACAGAGCAGCCAGAGTAGCGATCCCTGGTCTGGTGCCGCAGACCAGAGCAGTGCCGCCGACAGCAGCCATCATGCAGCCACCGGCGGTGCAGATGCGTGGGGCACCCCGGATGGCAGTGCCGCGACAGGCTCCACCAGCAGCACCGACTGGTTGAACAACGCGCCCGCGCCCCAGGCAGACCATTTCTCGCTCATGGACCCCTTCCATAAAACCTGGATTCCGCTGGATCACTGGGTAACCGAAGGGATCGACTGGGTGGTGAATCATTTCCGCCCGGTCTTTCAAAGTATTCGCGTGCCGGTAGATTATATCCTCAGCGCGTTTCAACAGCTGTTGCTGGGTATGCCCGCGCCCGTTGCTATCGCGCTGTTTGCGTTAATCGCCTGGCAAATCGCCAGTCCGGCAATGGGCATTGCCACGCTGATTTCGCTGATCGCCATTGGCGCTATTGGTGCCTGGTCGCAGGCCATGATTACCCTGGCGCTGGTGCTCACGGCCCTGCTGTTTTGCATCATCATTGGCTTGCCGATGGGGATCTGGCTGGCGCGCAGTGAACGCGCGGCAAGAATTGTGCGCCCGCTGCTGGACGCGATGCAGACCACACCGGCCTTCGTTTATCTGGTTCCGATTGTCATGCTGTTTGGTATTGGTAATGTGCCGGGCGTTGTCGTCACCATTATCTTTGCCCTGCCGCCGATTGTCAGGCTGACCATTCTGGGGATCAAGCAGGTTCCTGCCGACCTGATCGAAGCCAGTGAGTCCTTTGGTGCCAGCCCGCATCAGCTGCTGTTCAAAGTCCAGTTGCCGTTGGCGATGCCAACCATTATGGCCGGCGTGAATCAGACGCTGATGCTGGCGCTGTCGATGGTGGTGATTGCCTCCATGATTGCCGTCGGAGGACTGGGCCAGATGGTGCTACGCGGCATTGGTCGTCTGGACATGGGCCTGGCCTCCGTGGGCGGTGTCGGCATCGTGATTCTGGCCATCATCCTTGACCGCCTGACCCAATCGGTGGCGCGTGACAAACGCAGCCGTGGCAGCCGCCACTGGTATCACACCGGGCCAATTGGCCTGCTGACACGTCCCTTCCGTAAATCCTGAACAGTAAAGGCGGCCGTTATCTGCCGCCTTTAACGCGACAACAAAAACGAGGAATAACCATGCGCAAGACGATCCCTGCCGTAGTTGCCATTCTGGCGGCCTTATCCGCTTCTCAGACGTTCGCCGCCGATCAGCCCGGTAAAGGCATTACGGTTAAACCGGTACAGAGTACGATTGCTGAAGAAACGTTTCAGACGCTGCTGGTGAGCCGTGGCCTGGAGAAACTGGGTTATACCGTCGAGAAACCCAGTGAAGTGGATTACAACGTTGCCTATACCACCATTGCGTCTGGCGATGCGACCTTCCTGGCGACCAACTGGCAGCCTCTGCATGACGATATGTATAAAGCCGCAGGCGGTAGCAATAAGTTTTATCGCCAGGGAACCTACGTCTCCGGTGCGGCTCAAGGCTATCTCATCGACAAGAAAACCGCTGAGAAGTATCACATCACCAATATCGCCCAGCTAAAAGATCCGAAAATTGCCCAGCTGTTTGATAGCAATGGGGATGGTAAAGCGGATATGACCGGCTGTACGCCAGGCTGGGGCTGTGAGGCGGTGATTAATCACCAGAATGAGGCTTATGGTCTGAGCAAAACCGTTACCGCTAACATGGGCAACTACTCGGCAATGGTGGCGGACACCCTGGCACGCTTTAAACAGGGAAAACCTATCCTGTACTACACCTGGACGCCTTACTGGCTGAGTGATGTGCTTAAACCGGGCCGCGACGTCGTTTGGCTCCAGGTGCCGTTCTCCTCATTACCGGGCGAACAAAAAGGCGTGGATACCAAACTGGCTAACGGCGCGAACTATGGCTTCCCGGTCAACACCATGCACATCGTTGCCAACAAAGCCTGGGCGGAAAAAAATCCGGCTGCGGCCAAACTGTTTGCCGACATGAAACTGCCGATTAATGATATCAATGCGGAAAATGCAGCCATGCATGCCGGGCAAAACTCGGAAGAGGATATCAATCGTCACGTAGACAGTTGGATCAAAGGCCATCAGGCCCAGTTTGATCAGTGGATTAGCGACGCCCGCGCTGCCGCTAAATAAGGCACAACTGACTGACGAAGGGCGGACGGTGGTTCGCCCTTTTTTTTCGCCATCACCTGTCCATCCACGCGCCACATAAACATAGCCCTCAAATAATTTTTTAGGTTATTATTAACGTCACATTATTAATTTTTACCTCTGCCTCCCTATGACAACCTCTCGTCCTGGTTTAACGCCCGCCCTGGTGGGACTGATGTCCGTTGCCACCGGCCTGTGTGTCGCCAGCAATTATTATATTCAGCCACTGCTCCACACCATTGCGCAGCACTTCGACTTATCTGTCGCGCTCGCCGGGTTCATTGTGACCACCGCACAGCTTGGCTATGCTTGTGGGCTGCTGTTACTGGTCCCGCTCGGCGACATGCTGGAACGGCGCGGCCTGATTGTTGGTATGATCGTGATGGCTGCGGTTGGCATGGTGATCATTGCCCTCTCTTCATCCTTCCCCTTTCTGCTGCTGGGAACGGTGATCACCGGGCTCTTTTCCGTCGCGGCACAGATTCTGGTGCCGTTGGCCGCAACGCTGGCCGCGCCGGAAAAACGGGGAAAAGTCACTGGCACGGTGATGAGCGTACTGCTGCTAGGCATCCTGTTGGCACGAACCGTTTCGGGCGGCCTGGCACAGTTGGGTGGCTGGCAAACCGTCTACTGGGTCGCCAGCGTCTTGATGCTGCTGATGGCACTGGCCCTGTGGCGCACTCTGCCGCGCATTACGCCGTCTGTCTCGCTAAATTACCGCCAGCTTCTGGTTTCCATCTTTCAGTTGTATGCGGCCGATCCGGTGCTGCGTACCCGGGCTTATAGCGGCTGCCTGACCTTTGCGAATTTCAGCATCCTGTGGACATCCATGGCGTTTCTGCTCTCCTCCGCACCCTATGGGTTCACGGAAGGGGAAATCGGACTGCTGGGGCTGGTCGGTGCAGCCGGTGCGCTGGCCGCCAGAAAGGCAGGCTCGCTGGCGGATAAAGGTAAGGCCGGACTCACCACCAGCGCAGGCTTGCTGATTATGCTGTTGTCATGGGCAGCTATCGCCTGGGGCGCGCAGAATCTTGTGGCGCTGATTATCGGCATTTTGTTGCTGGATCTTGCCGTTCAGGCCGTGCACATCACCAACCAGAGCGTCATTTATGCGCGTCTGCCTGAAGCACGCAATCGCCTGAATGCCGGTTATATGACCAGCTACTTTATTGGCGGTGCGCTAGGCTCATTGTTGTCGGCAAATGCCTACCATCTGGCAGGCTGGTATGGCGTCTGTGTGGCCGGGGCGATATTGACTTTACTGAATTTGATCATCTGGTGGCGGAATCGTGGTCTTGAACAGGCGAATAGCCCGAATAGTGTGATTTAGCCTGTTCAGCAGAGTGTGAGTTTGCTATCGTTGGCCCAAAGTTATTCACGTAAGTTATTTTTTCTTTCGTAATCATTTGATGTCGTACCGTTTCACTGTACGACCAACGCGTATGGAATCGATGCGCAAAACCTTTACCCTGGGGTCAAGGACAGATCGTGAATCACCACAGTGCGACAGCCTGAGGATGGGGTTTCAGAACCCGGTCACTCACCCATAATGCTGCCACCGTGGTTACTATAAAAGTTGAAATTAGTGAGGTTTTTTCTAATGGAAAGTTCGTTTACGCCCATTGAGCAGATGTTAAATATCCGTGCAAATCGTCATGCAGATTTTCCCTTCCAGGAGATTCTCCTGACGCGTCTTTGCATGCACATGCAGGGTAAGTTGCTGGACAATCGCAACAAAATGCTTAAAGAACAGGGGATTAATGAAACCCTGTTTATGGCGTTACTGACGCTTGATGCGCAGGAAGATCAGAGCATCCAGCCCTCTGAACTGAGCACCGCGCTGGGTTCATCACGGACGAATGCAACACGTATCGCTGATGAGCTGGAAAAGCGCGGCTGGATTGAACGTCGTGAGAGCGCTCAGGATCGTCGTTGCCTGCATCTTCATCTGACCGAAAAAGGCAATGCGTTTCTGCAACAGGTGCTGCCACCTCAGCATCAGAGCCTGCAATACCTGTGGTCTTCTCTGACCGGCGATGAGAAATCGCAGTTGGAAAACATCACCCGCAAGCTGCTTACCCGTCTGGATAAAATGGAAGAAGATAAACTAACGGCTTCCCTTTCACGGTAATAGCAAGATCTGCGACACAATCACCTGACGAAATCGTTATTTTAACCCTCTTTTATCCGGCCAGCGCTTAGTCGCTGGCTTTTTTGGCTCGGGCGAAGGTGAAAACGGAGTTTAACCCGCCGACATAGTGGAAAACGTGGAGAAATAAATGAGTGCAACAGAGGCGCAAAGCCCGCATCAACCAGTCAATAACAAGAAGAAAAAGCGCAAAGGTGCGCTGATATTACTGGCGCTGGTGGTCATACTGCTTGGCATTGCGTGGGGCGTTTACTGGTATTTAGTGTTGCGCCACTATCAGGAAACGGATGATGCTTATGTCGCCGGTAACCAGGTGCAGGTCATGGCCCAGGTATCAGGCAGCGTGAATAAAGTCTGGTTTGATGATACCGATTACGTCAAAAAAGGTGATGTGCTGGTGTCGCTGGATAAAACCGACGCACAGCAGGCGTTTGAAAAAGCGCAGACCGGGCTGGCAACCAGCGTGCGTCAGGTGCACCAACAGATGATCAATGCAAAGCAATATCAGGCGACGATTAATCTCCGTCAGACCGCGTTAGATCAGGCACAGGCCGATCTGAAACGTCGCGAGCCGTTGGGTGCCTCTAACCTGATTGGGCGTGAAGAACTGCAACACGCGCGCGATGCCGTGGCTTCAGCGAAAGCGGAGCTGGATGTGGCGGTTCAGCAGTACAACGCCAATCAGGCGGTGATCCTGAATACGTCTCTGGAAAACCAACCCGCAGTGAAGCAAAGTGCGGCAGAACTGCGTGACGCCTGGCTGGCGCTGCAACGTACTGAGATTCGCAGTCCGATGGATGGCTATGTGTCTCGCCGCAGCGTGCAGGTCGGTTCACAGATCAGCACCAGCACCCCATTGATGGCGGTCGTACCCGCAACCAACCTGTGGGTGGACGCTAACTTCAAAGAGACACAGCTGGCTGGCGTGCGTATCGGCCAATCGGCCACCGTGGTGGCGGACATTTACGGTGACGATGTGGTGTACCACGGTAAAGTCGTGGGTCTGGATATGGGCACCGGGAGCGCGTTCTCGCTGTTACCGGCGCAGAACGCCACTGGTAACTGGATCAAAGTGGTTCAGCGACTGCCGGTCCGTATTGAGTTGAACCAGGACGAAGTGGCTAAACATCCTCTGCGTATCGGGCTGTCAACATTGGTAGAAATTGATACCGATAATAAAGACGGCAGCGCACTGGCTACCAGCGTTCGTCAGCAGGCTGCCTACAGCAGCAACGCCCTGGCCATTGACCTTGCACCGGTCAATAAGCTGATTACCGATATCGTCCACGCGAACGCCGGATGATGACCCGGAGGCTGTAATGGCACAAGCACCGCTCAAAGGGATGCCGCTGGTCTTAATGACCATTGCGCTATCCCTGGCGACGTTCATGCAGGTTCTGGATTCCACCATTGCTAACGTTGCTATACCGACCATTGCGGGTAATCTGGGGGCCTCAAACTCCCAGGGCACCTGGGTCATCACGTCTTTCGGGGTGGCAAACGCCATCTCGATTCCGATAACGGGTTGGCTGGCCAAACGCATCGGTGAAGTCAAACTTTTTACCTGGTCGACCATCCTGTTTGCGCTGGCTTCCTGGGCCTGCGGCATGTCGAAAAGCCTGGAAATGCTGATTTTCTTCAGGATAATTCAGGGGATCGTTGCAGGTCCATTGATCCCGCTGTCGCAAAGCCTGTTGCTGAATAACTATCCGCCCGCAAAACGCAGTATCGCCCTGTCACTCTGGGCGATGACGGTGATTGTGGCCCCCATATGCGGCCCCATTCTCGGCGGCTGGATCAGTGATAACTATCACTGGGGCTGGATCTTCTTTATCAACGTGCCGATTGGTGTAGTGGTCATTATGCTCACGCTGCAAACCCTGCGCGGTCGTGAAACCGAAACGCAAATTCGTCCTATCGATACCGTTGGCCTGGTGCTGCTGGTTGTCGGGGTTGGCTCGTTGCAGGTGATGCTGGATCGCGGTAAAGAGCTGGACTGGTTTAACTCCACAGAAATTATCGTCCTGACGATTGCGGCGGTGTTGGCGCTGGTGATGTTATTGATTTGGGAGCTGACAGACGACCACCCGATAGTCGATCTGTCGCTGTTTAAATCGCGTAACTTCACCATAGGCTGCTTGTCCCTTAGCCTGGCCTACATGCTCTATTTTGGGTCGATCGTTCTCTTGCCGCAACTGCTGCAAGAGGTCTACGGCTATACCGCGACCTGGGCTGGGCTGGCCTCGGCGCCAGTCGGGATTATTCCTGTCATCCTGTCGCCCATTATTGGTCGGTTCTCCCATAAGCTTGATATGCGGAAACTGGTCACCTTCAGTTTCATCATGTATGCCGTTTGTTTCTACTGGCGCGCTTACACGTTTGAACCGGGCATGGATTTTGGTGCATCAGCCTGGCCGCAATTTATTCAGGGCTTCGCGGTCGCCTGCTTCTTTATGCCACTTACCACGATTACGCTGTCGGGTTTGACACCCGACCGGATGGCGGCGGCATCCAGTTTGTCAAACTTTGTGCGTACGCTGGCGGGTTCAATAGGGACCTCGATCACCACCACGATGTGGACGGATCGTGAGGCAATGCACCACAGTAATCTCAGCGAGTCGGTGACGCCTTATAACGTCAATGCGCAGCAGATGTACAGTCAGTTGGAAGGGATGGGCATGACGCATCAGCAAGCCTCGGCGTACATTGCGCAGCAGATCACCAATCAGGGATTGATCATCTCTGCCAACGAGATTTTTTGGGCCTCGGCAGGCGTGTTTCTGATACTGCTGGTGCTGATCTGGTTTGCCCGTCCACCCTTTACTGCCGGTGGCGGTGCGGGTGGCGCGCACTAGTCGTAACAGCGCGTAGCCTTGTGGCAGGTTCTGGCGTGGCGGTGATGCACGCCAGAACCTGTATTGGCTACCAGCGCGTCGCTTTCATATCAATCACGAAACGGTACTTCACGTCACCTTTCAGCATTCGCGTGAAGGCCTCTTCGACCTGCTCTCCGCGAATCATCTCAATGTCCGCCGTGATATTCTGCTCGCCGCAAAAATCCAGCATCTCCTGCGTTTCTTTAATGCTGCCAATCGATGAGCCACTAATGCTTAAGCGACGGAACACCATCGGCGTCACGTCCGGTGAAACGTGCGGACTGTCCGGGATCCCCACCAGCACCAGGCGACCATTGGTTTTAAGCGTCGCCAGATAAGGATTAAGATCGTGAGGGGCCGCCACACAGTCAAGGATAAGATCCAGCCCATTCCGGCTGGCTTGCATCGCCGAGGCATCGCGTGACACCACCACATGACGGGCACCGAGACGCTGGGCGTCCTCGGCTTTGCCTGGCGACGTGGTGAAAAGCGTGACCTCAGCGCCCAGGGCACGTGCCAGCTTCACGGCCATATGCCCTAACCCGCCTAAGCCAATGACGCCGACCTTGTCGCCCGCTTTAACGTTAAAATGGCGCAGCGGTGACCACACGGTTACGCCAGCGCACAACAATGGCGCAACACCAGCCAGCGGCAGGTGCTGTGGCACCGACACCACGAAGTCCTGATCGACCACCACGTGCTCGGCATAGCCGCCCCATGTGCGGTCACCGGTGTATTTATCCGTACCGTTATAGGTGGCAGTGAAGCCGGCCTCACAATATTGTTCTTCCTGATGCTGGCAAAAATGGCATGTGCGGCAGGAATCCACCATTACGCCCACCCCCACAATATCACCAGGCGCAAACCGACTGGCAGCGTGACCAGTTTCAACCACCCGTCCCACAATTTCATGTCCCGGCACCAGGGGATAATGGCTTGCCGCCCATTCGTTGCGTGCCATGTGCAAATCTGAGTGGCAAACGCCACAGTAAAGAATCTCGATTCTGACATCCTGCGGCTGAAGCGGGCGCAGTGCTATCAGCCCGGACGTAAGCGGCTGGGTTGCATCGTGGGCGACTAGTGCATTAATTTTCATCGTGCCTCTCATAGTGACTGGCTTTATATAACTGAGGGCGGCAAACTCTACTTAAATGGGTTCATTATTGATAGTAGTTACCATTTGGTGACCATAAAAGGAGTGCGCTGACGATGCCTGCCTGGGTAGAAGGTAAACTGGTTTTTTATGTGGATTCGCCACCACGCCGACTGATGGATCTTTTTTCTGCCAAGTGGAATCCGATGGTGCTGCATGCCTTGTACCACTGGCCCGGCGGACGGGCGCGCACGGGCGAACTACAGCGGAGCCTGCAGGGAATATCGAAAAAGATGCTGTTTCAGACGTTGAAGGAGCTTGAGCAGCGAGGGTTAATCGCCCGTCATGTTTATGACGTGATCCCACCCAAAGTGGAGTACCAGTTAACCGCCCTGGGCAACCGTTTTGCAAAACCGGTGGAACAGCTTTATCAGTGGGGGCTGGATAATCAGCGGGCGCTTGATGAGATGGATGAACAGGTTCAGCGCGCGGCATCTGGCGCTGAAAAAGATACGGGCTGACGGGGAAGATATTTCCCGGACAGCGCCGGGAAACAGACAATGGATGGCGCGTTTAACGGCGCCATCATTTAATAGTACGGTCAGGCGTTCTGACGCCACCATTCGGCAAGCAGTACGCCGGTTGCCACCGACACGTTCAGGCTTTCAACATTACCGGTGCCGCCAATTGACAGGCTCATATCACCCTGCTGGAAGGTGCTGTCGGACAAACCTTCACTCTCCTGTCCCAGCACCAGTACCATTTTGGCAGGCAACTCAGCTTTAGACAGCGGCGTCCCCTGATGGCTTGAGGTGGTCACTATGGTGTAACCCGCTTTGCGGAACGCTTCCAGGCCTTCATTGAAGGTGGTACCGCTGATGGCCTGAACATGTTCGGCTCCGCCTTCAGCCGTGCGAACCGCCGCACCCGATTCCAGCAGCGAGGCATCGTTGACCAGCAGGCCTTTCACACCGAAGTGCGCGCAGCTGCGCATGATAGCGCCAAGATTATGGGGATTGCTGACATCTTCAAGCGCCAGCACGCAGTCTTTGGTTTCGGCCTTGCTGAGCCACTCGGCCACGTCCATGCCCATGCGTTTTTTAATCAGGAAGCAGACGCCGCCGTGGTGCTCAGTACCGGAAGCTTTGGTGATCTCTGCGTCATCCACAACGTGGTAGGCTTTGCGGTTAGCCGCCAGCCAGCGCAGCGCATCGCGAAAACGCGGCGTCACACTTTGCACAAACCATGCACGGACGATGCATTCAGGACGGCTCTGGAACAGTGCCTGACAGGCGTTTTCGCCATAAACACGGGTTTCTTCCAGACGCTGACGACGAATCTGCTCTACGTCAACCACGCCTTTACCGCCAATCCCAGGATTTTCGGGTTTGGTGTCTTCGGCTACCGGTGGGCGGGATACGGTGCGCCAGGGTGAATCGCTGCTGCCGTAGGCATCACGATTGTCGCTGCCACGATCGTTGCGCCGCGGTGCGCTGTCACTGCGGCGTGGTGCGCTGTCGCTGCGACGGCCCGTACTGCGTCCGCCGTCTTCACTACGCTCAGTACGCGGGCCAGATGAACGACGATTGTCTTCACGACGAGCAGCAGGACGGCCACCTTTGCCTGTACGAGGATTCGGCGCACGCGCGCTTTGCTCATCTTCGCCACGCACGTACATGACTTTGACCTTACCACTTTTGCCTTTAAATTCGTCGTTCATTTCTTCCTCCTGCATTGAGAGCGCGAAGATTACCTGATGTGACTGCGCTTAGCTATCAACTATTGAACCTATAGAGCAATCCACATTGAGCCGATCTTATCACCCTTTCATAATGGGTAATATTGAGCAAAGTGCTCTACATCATTATCAGAGGTTTTTATGAATACGGTATGCACGTCTTGCCAGGCAACCAATCGCGTTCCCGAAGAACGGCTTGCCGAGGGTGCCAAATGTGGTCGCTGCGGTGAAGCCTTGTTTTCGGGCGATGTCATTAACGCGACGGCCGCAACGCTGGACAGCTATCTGCGGGACGATCTGCCGGTCGTGGTGGATTTTTGGGCCCCGTGGTGCGGACCCTGCGTTAACTTCGCCCCGGTATTTAAAGATGTCGCTCAGGAGCGCAGCGGTAAAGTCCGCTTTATCAAAGTGAATACAGAGGCAGAACCGGCTTTGAGCAGTCGTTTCCGCATTCGCAGCATCCCGACCATCATGGTGTTTAAGAACGGCGAGATGGTGGATGTCTTAAACGGTGCCATGCCGAAAGCCCCTTTCAACGAGTGGCTCGACGAATCCCTGTAAGCACGACAGGCCAGCCTGGCTGGCCTTTTCCCTTTGTTCGACGCTTCGATTACACTACGCTTTTTCCTGTCCTGAATAATCATGTCTGATAATGCCGTTTTGCGTTTACGAGCCCAACGCCTGGCCCGTGCCACGCGTCCCTTTCTGGCACGCGGGAATCGTGTGCTCCGCTGCCAGGGATGCCTGTTGCCTGAAATAAATTGTCTGTGCGCCAGCATCCAGGTGCAGTCTGCCCGCAGTCGCTTTTGCCTGGTGATGTTTGATACCGAACCCATGAAGCCGAGCAATACGGGCCGGTTGATTGCCGATGTGTTACCGGACACCCAGGCATTTGGCTGGTCACGTACCGAGCCCGATCCCGCATTGCTGGAAGCCGTTGCCGATGAGGCTTATCAACCGCTAGTGGTTTTTCCTGCCTCGTATGCGGATGAAGGCCGCGAGGTTATCCACTCGCCGCCGCTTGCGGGTAAACCGCCGCTGTTTATTATGCTGGATGGCACCTGGAACGAAGCGCGGAAGATGTTTCGTAAAAGCCCCTGGCTTGACCGCTTTCCGCTGATCTCGCTCAATGTTACGGCCCCTTCTCGCTACCGGCTGCGCGAAGCGCATGGCGAAGGCCAGCACTGTACCGCAGAGATCGCGGCGGCACTTCTGGAGCAGGCGGGCGACACGGAAGCGGCACAGGCATTAACCCAGCATTTTGAGCAGTTCCGTCAGGCTTACCTTGCGGGTAAGCCGCATCATCCCGGCCAGGCGCGGTAATGCGCGCCGTGGCAGGCTGATTGTCGTTATTCAGGCTGGGATCTGCCCGACGGTAAAAAAGTCTAAAAGCGTTTACACTCACCTAAATCTCGATGAATGGAGAAGGTGATGAGTCAACGTGGGCTGGAAGCGCTGTTACGACCCAAATCGATTGCGGTAATCGGCGCCTCGGTCAAGCCGGGACGGGCAGGCTATTTTATGATGCGTAATCTGCTGGCGGGTGGCTTTAGCGGCCCGGTGCTGCCGGTGACGCCAAAATATAAAGCGGTTAGCGGTGTGCTGGCCTGGCCTGACATTGACAGCTTGCCCTTCGCCCCGGACCTGGCGGTGATCTGTACCCATCACAAAAGAAACCTTGAGCTGTTACAGCAGCTTGGCGAGAAAGGGTGTAAAGCCTGTATTATCCTCTCCGCGCCCGCCAGTCAGTTAGCCGAGTTAAAACAGTGTGCCAGCCGCTGGCAGATTCGTCTGCTGGGTCCCAACAGTCTGGGATTACTGGCCCCCTGGCAGGGCCTTAACGCCAGCTTTTCTCCTGTTCCTATCGCCAAAGGCCGCATCGCGTTTATTTCGCAGTCGTCAGCCGTATCCAATACCATCCTTGACTGGGCGCAGCAGCGCAACCTTGGCTTTTCGTGGTTTATCGCCTTGGGTGACAGCCTGGATACCGATGTGGACGATCTGCTGGATTTTCTTGCCCGCGACGGCAAAACCAGTGCGATTCTGCTTTATCTTGAACACCTCAGTGATGCCCGTCGCTTTGTTTCAGCATCCCGCAGCGCCTCCCGTAACAAGCCTATTCTGATCATCAAAAGCGGACGCAGCCGTCAGGCGCAGGCGCTGCTCGGCACACACAGCGGTCTGGATGCCGCCTGGGATGCGGCTATCCAGCGCGCGGGCTTATTACGTGTACAGGATACGCACGAGCTGTTTACGGCGGTGGAGTCGTTAAGCCATATGCGTCCACCACGCGGGCATCGGCTAATGATTATCAGCAATGGCGCGGCACCCGCTGCACTGGCGCTGGATGAACTCTATGCCCGCAACGGGAAGCTCGCCACGCTGAGTGAGCCAACGGTACAGCAGCTCAATGCCGTGCTGCCAGAAGGCGTTGGCCACGGCAATCCGGTTGATTTAAAAGATGATGCAACGCCGGAACGCTACCTGGCCTGTCTGACCGTTCTGCTCGACAGCCACGATTTAGATGCCCTGATGATTATTCATGCCCCCAGTGCCGTCGCTCCGGCGACTGAAACCGCAGAGAAAATCATCCAGCTGATCCATCAGCATCCGCGCGGCAAACAGCTTACGCTGTTGACCAACTGGTGCGGCGAATACTCTTCTCTGGCGGCACGACGGGCTTTTACCCAGGCTGGCATTCCCACCTGGCGTACGCCGGAAGGAACCGTCACCGCGTTTATGCATCAGGTTGAATACCGGCGTAACCAGAAGTTATTGCGGGAAACCCCTGCCTTGCCGGTAAACCTGACGCAGGATAGCGCTCAGGCTCACCAACTGCTGTCCCAGGCGCTGGACAAGGGCATTTTGTCTCTGGACACGCATGAAGTGCAGCCCGTCCTCAAAGCCTACGGTCTGGCGACGCTACCGACCTGGATTGCCAAAGACAGTGAGGACGCGGTCACTATCGCCGAACAAATCGGTTATCCGGTGGCACTGAAGCTGCGTTCGCCCGATGTGGCGCATAAGTCTGAGGTACAGGGCGTAATGCTCTATCTGCGTAACGCCGCGGAAGTAAAGCGAGCGGCTGACGCTATCGTTGACCGGGTAACACAAACGCTGCCGCACGCACGGATTGAAGGGCTGGTCGTACAGAGCATGGCCAACCGGGCCGGTGCTCAGGAACTGCGGGTCGTGGTGGAGCAGGATGCCCTGTTTGGCCCCATCATCATGCTGGGTGAAGGCGGCGTGGAGTGGCAGGCCGAGAAGCAGGCCGCCGTGGCCTTACCACCGCTCAATATGACGCTGGCTCGTTATCTGGTGATTCAGGCAATCAAAAGCGGCAAGATCCGCAGCCGGAGTGCCCTGATCCCGCTGGATGTCGCTGGCCTGAGCCAACTGCTGGTGCAGGTCTCTAACCTGGTGGTGGATTGCCCGGAAATACAACGCCTGGATATTCATCCGCTGCTGGCGGCGGGCAGTGATTTCACCTTACTGGACGTCACGCTGACGCTTGCGCCTTTTACCGGTGACAGTGAAACGCGTCTGGCCATACGTCCTTATCCTCAGCATCTGGAAGAGCAGGTAGAACTGAAGGACGGTCAGCACTGTTTATTCCGCCCCATCCTGCCCGAAGATGAACCGCTTCTGCGCGACTTCATCAGTCAGGTCACCAAAGAAGATCTCTACTACCGCTATTTCAGTGAAATTAATGAGTTCACCCATGAGGATCTGGCCAATATGACGCAGATTGATTACGACCGGGAAATGGCAATTGTTGCGGTTCGTCAGCATCAGGGGCAACCGGAAATTATCGGTGTCACTCGCGCCATTTCTGATGCAGACAACATTGACGCGGAGTTTTCGGTGCTGGTCCGCTCGGATCTCAAAGGGCTGGGAATGGGACGACGTTTACTTGAAAAAATGATTCGTTACACACGCGCCCATGGTCTGCAACAACTGAATGGCATTACCATGCCCGGCAACCGCGGCATGGTCACACTGGCGAAAAAACTCAACTTTAGCGTAGATGTGCAAATGGACGATGGCATCGTCAGCCTGAAGCTTTTGTTACAGGATAATGTCACTTTACCGTGTAGAGAAAAGTAAAAATCGCCCCGTCCGCCGTGGTTGATGTTATTATTTAGCGTTATGACCCTGATTTGGTGGCAAAAGGCCATACAATGAACCGAGAAGAAGTGCACTGTGATGTTGTCTAAATTTAAACGCAATAAACACCAACAACACCTCGCACAGCTGCCTAAACTGTCACAATCTGTTGCGGATGTGTCGACGTTATATTCGCCTGCCGAATTTCGCGAGACGCTTTTGGAAAAGATTGCGTCAGCGCAATCGCGCATTTGTATCGTCGCCCTCTATCTGGAAAATGACGATGCGGGTCGGGCCGTTATGGATGCATTATATGCCGCGAAAATGGCTCGTCCACAGCTGGATATCAGTATCTTAGTCGACTGGCACCGCGCGCAACGGGGTCGCATTGGTGCCGCACGCGGTGTTACTAACGCCGACTGGTATTGCGAGATGGCCCAGCAACATCCCGATAACGTGATTCCAGTCTATGGCATTCCGGTTAATACTCGCGAAGCAATGGGCGTACTGCATCTGAAAGGTTTCATTATCGATGATACCTTGCTCTACAGCGGCGCCAGCATTAATGACGTTTACCTGCATCAGCACGACAAATACCGCTACGACCGCTATCAACTCATCCGTAATGCCGCGCTGACCGATACCATGTTCGAATGGATGAACGTGCATTTGAAAGATGCAGAGGCGGTCAATCGCCTGGACTATGCTGACCGTCCATCCAGCCCGGAAATCAAAAATGAAACGCGTCAGTTTCGTCAGGACTTACGCGGCTTTAACTATCAGTTTGAAGGTAATGCCGGTAACGATGAACTCGCCGTCACACCGCTGGTCGGGTTGGGTAAGCGCAGCCTGCTGAATAAGACTATTTTTCATTTAATGCCGTGCGCCGAAAAGAAGCTCACCATCTGCACCCCCTACTTCAACCTGCCAGCACTGCTGGTGCGCAATATCATTGCCCTTTTACGCCAGGGTAAAGAAGTTGAGATTATCGTGGGGGATAAAACGGCGAATGACTTCTATATCGCGCCCGATCAGCCGTTTAAAATCATCGGTGCCTTGCCCTATCTCTACGAAATTAACCTGCGTCGTTTTTTAAGCCGCCTGCAGTATTACGTCAGCAACGGTCAACTGACCGTGCGTCTCTGGAAAGACGGTGAAAACAGCTATCACCTGAAAGGCATGTGGGTTGACGATGAGTGGCAGCTTATTACGGGCAACAATCTTAATCCGCGCGCATGGCGACTGGATCTGGAGAATGCGGTCCTGATTCACGATCCTCTGCAGCAGTTGACCGAGCAGCGACAGCATGAGCTGATGCTGATTCGTCAACACACCAGGGTTGTTGGGCACTTCCGTGAGTTGGAAAGCATTGCTGACTACCCGGCGAAAGTGCGTAAGCTGATTCGCCGTCTGCGCCGTATTCGTATCGATCGGCTCATCAGCCGTATCCTGTGAAGATCCAGAATGCCGCAGCCTGACTGCGGCATTCTGTCTGCCCTGTTACAACTTAATGCCTTTTCCGTGCCGGTGTAGCAGCAGCGACACCAGGAACGCCAACGCCCCCATGACGGAAACGTACCAGAAGAACGTGGTCTCCATACCGTTGTGCTTCATCAGTAACGCCACGTACTCTGCAGATCCACCGAAGATCGCATTTGCCACCGCATAAGAGAGCCCAACGCCGAGGGTTCGAACCTCCGGCGGGAACATCTCTGCTTTCAAAATCCCACTGATTGAGGTGTAAAAGCTGGTAATCAGTAACGCCAGCATAATCAGGGCAAAGGCAATACCGGGACTTTGTACGTTTTGCAGCAGCGTCAGGACAGGTACCGTACAAACCGCCGCACCAGCACCAAAAATCATCATGGAGGTGCGTCGGCCAATCCTATCGGAAAGGCCGCCAATAATGGGCTGTAGCAGCATGTAAACCAGTAAAGCGCCGGTCATCAATCCACTGGCGGTTTTGGCATCCATGCCTGAAGTGTTCACCAGGTACTTCTGCATATAGGTGGTAAAGGTGTAGAAGCTCAACGAACCGCCCGCCGTAAAACCCAGCACCATCAGGAAAGGTTTCGTGTGGTTACGTAATAAGCCAATGACACTGCCGGCATCGCGATGCTCACGGCTCTGTTTATCGGAAGTTTCGTCCAGAGAGCGACGCAGCCACAGCGCTACCACGGCCAGCATCGCCCCCAGGAAGAACGGAATGCGCCAGCCCCATGTACGTAGCTCCTGATCGGTTAACATAAACTGCAGCACTACCACCGTCAGCACAGCAGCTAATTGTCCGCCAATTAATGTCACGTACTGGAACGATGCGTAAAAGCCTTTCCGCCCTTCCAGCGCCACTTCACTCATATACGTTGCGCTTGTACCGTACTCTCCGCCCACTGACAGTCCCTGAAACATACGCGCCAGCAATAACAGGATCGGTGCGGCGATCCCGATACTGTCATAGCCCGGCAGGCAGGCAATCACCAGGGAGCCGAAACACATCATACAGACAGAGATCAGCATCGATTTTTTGCGCCCGTGGCGGTCACCGATATAGCCAAATAACCAGCCGCCAATTGGCCTCATTAAAAAGCCTGCGGCAAATACGCCTGCTGTTTGCAATAACTGGGTTGTGGTATCACCTTGCGGGAAGAAAATGTGGGCGAAGTAGAGTGAGAAAAACGAGTACACATAAAAGTCGAACCATTCGACAAGATTACCTGAAGATGCGCCTACGATGGCCCAGATACGTTTTTTTTGGTCAAGCACCTGCGCTTGTTGATTCTTGATCACGTCTGACATGCTATGCCTCGGCTCCTTGCTGATAAGCAGCGTTAAAGCGTTGAGTAAAGCACGGTCATGGCGGAAACGGAAAGATGTGTTGTCTGAATATGACAAAATGTGACATGTGTTGTTAATTCCCTGAAACAACTGAAATCTTCAGTCGCGCAGGCAGGGGAGGCCAGCGGCCTCTTCCCGTCCACATGCACATCAATGACGAGGAAGAGGTCGTGTTAACCCGTTAAAACGCGGTGACTACCGTTACCCCCGGCGATTCAAACTTATCCATATTCATTAACGCTTCTATGGATTGCTCAAGGTTAATGGTTCTGCCAATGAGCTTCTCAGGGCGGAGTTTTCCCGCCGCTATCATATTCATCATGACGTCATAGCGGTGAGCCTGCATGCCATGACTGCCAATAATTTCCAGTTCATTAGCAATCACCCTGGCCATTGGGATAGGCGGTGCACTGTGTTCACCCGCCATCAGGCCTATCTGGATGTGCCTGCCTCTTTTTCTTAGTGAGTTAATGGAGTTCACGCAGGTGACCGTATGACCGAGTGCATCCAGGGAAACATGCGCTCCACCCTGGGTAATGTCTTTGATGGCTTCTGCCACATTGTGCACACGTGCAGCATTCACGACGGCGACGGCACCCAAATCCCGGGCCAGCTGCAATTTATCCTCCGCGATATCAATCGCTACCACGTTTGCCCCAAGTGCATTCGCAATCATGATGGCGGAGAGGCCAACCCCACCACAGCCGTGGACGGCAAGCCACTGCCCTGCAGACGTTCTTCCCTGATCGACTACTGCCCTGAACGAGGTGATGAAACGGCATCCCAGGCTCGCTGCGGTAGTGAAGTTAAGTGTGTCCGGCAGCGCGATGAGGTTCAAGTCCGCCTGCTGTACCGCCACATATTCTGCGAAAGACCCCCAGTGAGTGAAACCTGGCTGGAACTGACGATCGCAAACCTGCTGATTGCCCGAGTGACACTCGTGACAAAAACCACAGCCCGACACAAAGGGCATCGTGACATTATCGCCAGGCCGCCATTTTGTCACCGCACTGCCAACAGCTTCTATCGTGCCCGCAAATTCATGTCCTGGCACATGCGGCAAAGGGATATCGGGATCGTGCCCCACCCAGCCATGCCAGTCACTTCGGCAAACCCCGGTCGCTTTGACCCGAATCACCACGCCGTGGGGCTCGGGAGTGGGGTCCGGCACCGTTTTCAGTAGTGGTGGCGACAGAAATGACTCGTATATGACAGCTTTCATCAGTAAACCCTCATCGTAGGTGTCTTTAAAATTATACCTTTCGATCAGGAAATTACTTTTCAGCTATTGCAGCTGAATAATTAATTATGAAATTATCCTTCATTAAATACGCTAATAGTGAGTAGATATATCAGTGAGCATTCTGGATAAGAAAGATCTGGCGCTGCTGCGTTATCTCCAGCAGGACGGCAGAGTATCGAGCCTTAAGCTTTCTCAGGATTTGGACGTAAGTCCAGCCTCGGCGTGGCGACGACTGAAACGGCTTGAAGATGAGGAATTTATTGAGGGCTATCAGGCGGTGATTAACCGCAGAAAGGTGGGCTTTGGCGTGATGGCATTTGTTCGTCTGGTTTGCAGTCAGCACAGTGAGGCAGCAACCCGGGACTTTGAAGAACGGATCACGGCCAATCCTTACGTACTTTCCTGTCACAACATCACCGGTGAAGCCGATTTTCTTTTACAGGTCGTGGCGCGGGATTTAGACCATTACAGTCTGTTTATTGAAAAGGAATTGCGTAAATTACCCGGAATTCTGAGTATTAATTCTTCTATATCACTGAGAGAAGTAAAAAAAACGCATCCGTTGCCGGTCTAGCGGTGGTGCAGGTTTATAACGCCAGGTGCAGTGCAAGATAACCGGCCTGACGCCCTGCTTTTCACAGATTACGCACGTAAAAAAGCCCTGAACTTTCTTTCAGGGCTTCTTCACTTATTGTAGGGGGTGAGAGCGTCTGTGAGTAAGTTTTTTACGTTATGACGGACACGCCATCCGGCTTTCTCACGCGCCATTTTATCCCGGCCCGGCGGTTTTAATGACGCGGACGGCGCAGGACAGCCGGCCTGACGCCCCGCTTTCCGCAGGTTACGCACGTAAAAAAGCCCTGAACTTTCGTTCAGGGCTTCTTCACTTGTTTGATGCCTGGCAGTTCCCTACTCTCG